>JAITKC010000023.1 GCA_031278665.1 Bifidobacteriaceae bacterium
ACGCCGCAGGTGTTACTCGACAATCAGTTGCTGCCTTTGGGCGACGACATCGCCGTGTCTTGGGATTTCGCCGAATCTCATTTCGACGTCGCCGTAATCGAAGAACTGTTCGGCCATTACGTCCTGACGCTGCTCGGCTGCGCCGATGGCGACGGGACCGTTCCGCCGGTTCCGGCCCGCTCGGCCGCCGCGATCAAGCGGGCGATGCTCTCCCGAACTCCCGGCGGAGCGAACGGCGGACCGGGCGGCGCGGCGCCCGGCCGAGCGAGCGGCATCGGACAAGCCGAGCCGGCGGCCGCCGCCCCGCCGGCCGCCGCCGAGGAGGCCGCCTTGTTGGCCGTCGCGCGCGAACACGCCGGCCTGTCCGGCTTGGGACTTGCCGACAACTTGTTCGCGGCGGGGCTCGACTCGCTCAGTTTCATCGCCCTGGTCGCCAAAGTCGAGACTTTGGCGCAGACCCGGATCCCCTTGGCGTCCGCTTTGGCCGACCCGACAGTCGAGCGCCTGGCCGGGCTTGTCGCCCAAGCCGGCGCCAAACCGCTGGACGCCGGCCGGTTAGCCGCCGGCCGGTCCGCCGCCGAGCGATCAGGCGGCGAGACATTGGTCTGGATGCGACCCGCCCTCGACGCGGGAGACGGCGCGGGAGGCGGCGTGAAGGCCTTGTTGGCACACGGCGGTTTCGGAAACGTCGAGGTCTACGCCGATCTGGCCGTCGAACTGCCCGAGGATTGGGAGGTCTGGGGCGTCAGCTTCGAGCCGGCGGCGCGGCCATATCCGCAGGCCATGACGATCGAAGAAGTCTGCGCGCCCTACCTGGCCGAGATCCGCCGGCGGTTCCAGGCGGGCGACCGGCTCGTCATCGTCGGCTGGAGCGTCGGCGGGACGATCGCCGCCGAACTGGCCGGCCGCCTGGGCGGGGACTTCGACGTCGAAGTGATCCTGCTCGACAGCCTGGCGCCGGGGCCAATAGTTGAGGTGGGCGACTTCACTTTGGACGGCGAACGGCGATTGCTGGAGTCCTGCGCGGCGGCCGGCCGGACCGGCGGCGGCGAACCGGCCACGGCCGCCGAACTGTGGACGCTAGTCGAATCTTCGATGGCGGACCGCGCCGAGGAGTCTCGCCTGGTCGAGGCGCTCGCGACGGCGATCTCGCCAACTTTGGTCGAAGACTTGGGCGCGGCCCGGGGCAACGTCACCATCCGCCAGTTCAACGCCTTGCGCACGCTGATCGGGGCGCGAAACGCCTATTTCCCGGCGCTGACGGTCTCCCGGGTGTTGGCGGTCCACGCCAGCGACGGCGAGTCCTGGAACAACGACGCCTGGACCTGTCTGTCCCCGGCCGGGTTAGAAGAGCGCGAACTCGACGGCAACCACTATTCGATTCTGATGCGACCGTCGGCGCGGATCACCGCCCGCGTGATCGCCGATCACGCTCGACGGCGGTCGAGCCGAACGGGAAGGGCGTGACTTTGATGAGCCGCATTTTGGTGCTTGGCGGAACCGGCATGACCGGGCGCGCGGTCATCCGCTATCTCGGAGCCGAACTCCCCGGCGCCGACCTGGCCTACTCCGCCCGCCGCCCCTCCAAGCAGATCGGGTTGCCCTTCGTTCCCTTCGACACCCGCGCCCGCCGCGCCGAAAACGTCAGGCGGCTGGCCGACTTCGATTGGGCGATTATCTGCGTCGGCCCGTTCGAGGAGATCGGAGCGCAGATCCACGAACTCTGCGTCGAGGCGCGAACCAACTGCGTCGACGTCAACGATTCGATTGACGCGCGCCGGCAGATCGTGGCGTTGGACCGGTCCTGCGCGCGGGCCGGCGTGGCAGTCCTGACCGGTTGCGGTCTCAGCCCCGGACTGAGCAGCGTGATACTGGCGAGCGCGGCGAACCGCGACCCAGACCGGTCGGTCCGCTCGGCCGACGCAATCCTTTTCATAGGCGGCAAACAAGAACCCGGACCGGCTTCGCTGAGATCGATGTTCGCCACTTTGGGGGCGCCCTGGCGAGTCTTGAGCCAGGGGCGGGAGGTCACCCTCCCGCCCGCCCTGGAGCGATCGCCGGCGGGAACCGACCTTGGCTATTTGGTCGGCTACGAGAGTCCGGACATCGACCGGGTTCGCGACCTGTTCCCCCGGCTCGACGACTACCGCTACCGCGTCTGCTTCGGCCAATTGGACGCCGACGCGGCCGAACGCCTCCAACGCGCCCGGTTCCTGCGCAACCGCTGGCTGGCCGAGCGCCTGGCGCGCTTGGCCGGGCGCGTCGGCGCGCGCCGGGTCCGCCGGCGCGGCGTGAGCCCCGACAACGCCGTCTTGACAGTTGCCCTGAACAGCGGCGATCGCCCCGCGACGCAACTCGTCGCGACCGGCGACTCCTCCTACGGGATCACCGGCGCGGTCGCCGCGATCATCTGCTCGGCCGTATTGCGCGGCCAGGCGCCGGCGCGGCCGGGGGTCACGGAAATACTCGACCTCGCCCCGGCCCACCCATATTTGCTGGCCCGGCTGGCGCGGCACGGCATTTGCGCGACCGAGGCGGGCGGCGGCGAGTGAACCAGGGCGGTTGCGCGGACGCCGGCCGACAAACCGGGCGGACTTGCCTTCACCTGACAACAGCGTTTGGAACGCGCTAGAAGGAGCACATCGATGGACCAGAACGCCGCAAACGCCGGCCCCGCCGGCGGCCAGCCAAGCGCCGAACGCGGCTCGAATCGCAAAGCCCGCCGAGGCCTGTCGACCTCGACCTTGATGATGGCCGGCGCCATCGGCGTGGCCGGCAGCATTCTCGTGGTGCCGCTGACCTATTTGCAGATTTCCGCCGGTCTCGCCTTTGTCCAACTGGTCGCGGCGACGCTTGGGGCTTGGATGTTTCCCTGTATTTTCCCGCTCGTGTTTCTGCGGAAACCGGGGGTCTCGATTGTCGCCTGTTTGACGATCGGAGTGGTCAGCTCCTTCACCACCCCATTTGGGCCGTCGGCCATTCTGGCGTTGCTGGTCGAGGGTTTCATCTTGGAGTTGCCTTTTATGCTGTCCCTGTATCGCCGCTGGAATTCATGGCTGTTTGTGGTCTCGGCCCTTCTGCTCGGCGCGTTTATGGGATATTTCGTCGCCAGTTCGATGGGCGTCAAGAATGCCTCCGCCTGGCTGCTCTTGACTAACGTCGCGATTTCCGAAGTCTCCTGCCTGGTGTTTCTCGCCCTGGCCTGGCAGGCGGCGAAGCTCCTGCGCCGCGCCGGCCTGGGCGAGCCGTCCCAGGCCGGCGACAGCCGAGGTTAGACCGTGACAGCCGGGGAACGCGCCGAGGTCTCCGCCGAACCCGTCCTGACCCTCCGGGACGTGTCGATCCGTTATCGCCGGCGGGACCTTTGGCGGCCGCGCGGGGCGACTTTCGATCCGCGTCCCGGCGAGGTGACGGTGGTCGCCGGACCGAGCGGTTGTGGCAA
>JAITKC010000090.1 GCA_031278665.1 Bifidobacteriaceae bacterium
AAGTTTCGGCCGCCCAGCGGGCTGCGTTTGATGTTCAGACCCGGTCCCAACAGCACGTCGACCGCTTGGTCGGCGGCCTCGTCGAGCCCCAGGTAGACCAGCACCGCCTCGGCTTGGCCGGCGGCCGCCACGGCGGCCCGCGCCAGCGCCGGGTCGCTTCGGCCGTCGCGCCTGAAGCCCGGTTGGTAGGCCGTCATCACCAGGCCGGATTGGCCGATGACGTCAAGCGTTGTCTCCAGCCGCCGCGCGTTGACGGCCGAGGAGCCGCCGCCCTGATAGCGCGGCCGGGCGGCGAAATCGCCGATCACGGCCACTTTGGCGGCGGCGGGCAGCGGCAACAAGGCGCCGTCGTTCTTCAACAGCACGGCCCCGGCCGCCGCCGCCCGGCGCGCCAGGCGGTGATGGGCGTCGTAATCCGCGACCGCGCGTCCGGCCGGCCGGGACGAGCGCGCCAACCGGACCACCTCCGCCGCCCGGGCGTTCAGATCGGCCCGGGACAGCCGGCCGTCTTTGACGGCCGCCGCGATCTGGCGGGCGGAGGCGTAGCCGGCGGCCGGCATCTCCAGCGAGCAGCCGGCCGCCAGGGCGGCGACGATGTCGTTCGAGGCGCCCCAGTCGGTCACCACGGCCCCGTCGAAACCCCATTCGCCGCGCAACACATCCGTCAACAGCCAGCGGTGCTCGCTCGCGTGGGTGCCGTTGACCAGGTTGTAGGCGGCCATGATGGCGCGCGGCCGGGCCTCGCGGACGACGATCTCGAAACCGGTCAGGTAAATTTCGCGGAGCGTCCGCTGGTCGACCACCGAATTGGAGGCCATCCGCCGCGACTCCTGGTTGTTGGCGGCGAAGTGCTTGGGGCAGGCGGCCACGCCGCGCGACTGGATGCCGCGCACATAGGCGGCCGCGAGTTTGCCGCTGAGCAGCGGGTCCTCGGAGAAGTATTCGAAGTTTCGGCCGCCCAGCGGGCTGCGTTTGATGTTCAGACCCGGTCCCAACAGCACGTCGACCGCTTGGTCGGCGGCCTCGGCGCCGAGCGCGGCGCCGATTTCCTCGGCTAGTTCGACGTCCCAAGCGCAGGCCACGCAGGCCGCCACCGGAAAACAAGTCGCCGGCAGGGACGGGCCGAGCCCGAGGTGGTCGGCCGAACCGGGCTGGCGGCGCAGCCCGTGCGGGCCGTCGGCCAACCAGATCGACCGCACCCCCCGGGCTGGCAGCGCGTGGGTTTGCCAGACGTTCCGCCCAGTCACCAGGGCCGCTTTCTCGATCAACGACCAGGCGTCCGATTCGGCCATCGCGCTCTCCTTCCAGTCGCTTCGTCGGGCGGTTCGCCGACCGCGCCATCGCCCGCTCAGAGTCTGGTTGGCCGCCGCCGCGCCCGTCAAGACCGGCCCGGCGGCTGGCGGCCCCCGACCGAGTTCGGCGGTAGGCTGATTGGCTGTGTGACAGGCGGCCGCCGGGCCGCGTTTCGCCCGACTCGGCTGGCGCCGGCCGGACCGCCTGAGGCCCCAGTCGATCGCAACGAAATCAGGAGAGCGCCATGGCCGCGACCGGAGACGTCGCCATTATCGGAGCCGGGATAGTCGGCTCCTCCGCCGCCTATCAACTGGCCAAATCCGGCCGCCGGGTGGTGCTGATCGACAAAGGGGCCGGTCCCGGCTTCGGCTCGACCAGCGCCTCGAGCGCCGTCATCCGGTTTGAATACAGCAAACTCGAGACCGCCGCCACGGCCTGGGAGTCGCGCTTCATCTGGCGGAATCTGCGCGATTACCTTGGGGCCCCGGCGGGCGAGCAGGTGGCCGCGTTCCACCAGATCGGGATCTTGATCGTCGACTCGGTCTCCTTCACCCGCGAATACTTGCGCGGCCTGTTCGCCGAACTCGGAGTCGAACACGTCGAATACGACCCGGCCGGTCTGCGGGCCGCCTATCCGGGCATCGACAACGGGCGCTTCTACCCGCCCAAACCGATCCGCGACGACGCGTTCTGGGAAGATCCGACGGCTTGGCTGGGCGGCGTCCTGACACCGCAGGCCGGTTTCATCGACGATCCCAGGTTGGCGGCCGAGAACTTCGCCAAGGCGGCCGAGCGACTGCGAGCCAAGACCCTCTACAAGGCGCGGGTGGTCGGCATCGGACACCGCCAAGGCAACTGGCTGCTGGAACTGGCCGACGGGTCGGCGGTCGAGGCGCCGCAGGTCGTCAACGCGGCCGGTCCGTGGTCGGGCGAAATCCTGCGCCTGGCCGGGGTGGGCGGCGAGTTCAAAGTCCGGACGCGGCCGATGCGCCAAGAGGTCCATTCGGTGGCGGCCCCGGCCGGCCGGATCGAACCGGTCGTGGTCGACGAGGATCTGGGCTATTACCTGCGGCCGGAGCCGAGCGGGTCGCTGATAGTGGGCGGGGCCGAACCGGAGTGCGACGGCTTCGACTGGGTGGACGGGCCGGTCGACGACGTCGACCTGAACCGGTCGCAAAGGCTCTTCGACGCCCAGGTGACCAGGGCGGCCCGGCGCTTTCCCGGCATCGCCATACCGCCGCGTCCGAGCGGGGTGGTCGGGGTCTACGACGTCGCCTCGGACTGGACGCCGATCTTCGACAAGACCGACGCGCCGGGTTTCCACGTCGGCATAGGGACCTCGGGCAACTCTTTCAAACACGGGCCGTTACTGGGCGAATACCTGGCCGCGATAATCGCCGCCGGCGACGACGGCCGCGACCACGACGCCGACCCGGTGGTTTGGCGCAGCCCGAGGACCGGCCGGGAGATCGGCCTGGGCTTCTTCTCGCGGCTGCGCCAGGCCTGGGCGACATCGGGCGGGGTCTCCGGCTGACGCGGCTGGTCGCGCCCGCCCCGGGGACCCCGGGGAACCAAGGCGGGCTCAGAATAACGTCGAGACGAAGACGGCCAGCACCGCCAGCGGGCAGAGGTACTTGATGGCGAGCTTGAGGAAGACCTGCGAGAAGCGCGACTTGACGTTACAGGCCTCGACGAACTTGTCGGCCCCCCAAACCCAGCCGACGAAGACGGCGATCACGAAAGCCCCGATCGGCAGCAGGTAGTTGTTGCAGAGCAAGTCGAAGGCGTCGAACATCGGGGTGAAAGCGAACACCGCGACGGCGGCGACGACGTTCTGGATGGCCAGGGTGATCGCCAGCGCCCAGCGGCGGCTGAGTTTGAACTGGTCCATGATCATCCCCACGCAAGCCTCTATCACGCCGGCCATGCTGGTCAGCGCCGCGAAATAGAAGCCGATGTAGAAGATCGTGCCGAAGGCCTCGCCGAATGGGATCTGATTGAAGGCGTTCGGCAGGGTCATGAAGACCAGGCCCGGTCCGGCCTGCGGCTCCAGGCCGGCGGAGAACAAGACCGGGAAGATCATGAATCCGGCCAGCAGTCCGGCCACGACCAGCGACGAACAGACCATGGTGGCGGCGCGCGCGATCTTCTCCTTCGGATTGGCGACATACGAGCCGAACATCATCGACGCCAACATGGCGATTCCGACGGCGAAGAACGCCTGGCCCAAAGCCGCTTGGACGGTGCCCAGGCTGAACTTCGAGAAATCGGGTTGGAGCAGGAACGTCAATCCCTGGGAGCCGCCCTCCAAAGTGAGCCCGAAGGCGATCAGGCCGATCATCACCACGGCCAGTAGCGGCAGCAGGATCTTCGACAGCAATTCGACGCCGCGCCTGACGCCGCCGGCGACGACCAGCGTGTTGATCGCCAAGTTGGCGACGCAGAACGCGGCCACCTCCCAGGGCCGCGAGACCAGTTCGTTGAAATAGGCCTCGGTGCCGGCCGCGTCCAAACCCTTCAACTCGCCGGCCGGGGTGGCCACGACGTATTTCAGGATCCAGCCGAAGATCGGGGTGATGTAGCCGATCAGAATTAAAGCGGTGGCCAGGTGCAGCCAGCCCGCGAAATGCCAGGGCCGGCCCTTCGGCTCGAGCGCCCGGTAGGCGTTGACCGCCGAGCCGCGGCCTTTGAAGCCGATCACCATCTCGGCCGCCAGCAGCGGCACGCAAATCACGGCGATTATGACGATGTAGGTGATCAGGTAGAGCGAGCCGCCGTTTTCGCCGAGCATATACGGGAAACGCCAGATGGTGCCGACGCCGACGGCGAAGCCGATAGTGGTGATGACGAAGCCGTAAGCGGAGCTGAAGACGTTGGCGCCGCCGGGGCGGGCGTCTGGGCGGGCGACGGCCCCCGGCGACGGCGAAGTCGGATTGGGCATGGGGGTCCTCCAATCGGGGTTTTAGGCGGGACAAGGCGCCATTGGTCTCGTGTCAAAGGCAGGCTACGCGCCAATCGTTACGGAATTGATACGCGGGCGTCAGCCCCGCGAACTGGCTCGGACGGTCAGCGTCGGCGGTATGGCGACCCTCCTGGCCGGGCCGTCGTAGCCGTCGATCCGTTCGATCAGCATTTCGGCCGCCGTGGCGCCGATCTCATAGGAGTGCTGGGCGATCGTGGTCACCGGCGGCTCGATCAGGTCCATCCAGGGCAGTTCGTCGAAACCGGCGACCATGACGTCTTCCGGGACGCGCCGGCCGAGGGCGCGCAGAGCCCGCAGGGCGCCGATGACGAGCCGGTTGTTGGCCGCGAACAGCGCGTCCGGCGGATCTTCGAAGTCAAACATGCGCCGCACCGCCGCCTCGCCTTGGGCCTCGCGATAGTCGGTGTGGGCGATGAATTCGGGCCTGACCGGAAATCCAAGCTCGGATATGACCTGGCGGTAGCCGGCCAGGCGCTCGCGCGCGCTCGGGGTTTCGGCGCCGCCGGTGACGCAGGCGATGCGCCCCGCCCCGGCCTCGGCCAGGTGCCTGGTCGCCAGGCGGGCGCCGGCGGCGTCGTCGCAGTGGACCGAATCCGCCGCCGCCGCCAAGTCCATCTCAAGCGAGACCACCGGAATGCCGTGGGCGGACAGGGCCGAGATGTCCGCGCCGGCGGCCGAGGCCGGGTTGAGGATGGCGCCGGCCGCCGACTGGTCGGCCAAAACCTGGAGGTATTCGGCTTGGCGCCGCGGGTCGTCGTCGGT
>JAITKC010000147.1 GCA_031278665.1 Bifidobacteriaceae bacterium
TGTCCATGATCTCGGCGATTTCCTTGTAAGAATACCCTTCGACATCGGCGTAGTAGACCGCCATGCGGTAATCCTCGCGCAGATCGGCGAGAGCTTGTTTGACGCGCGAGTCGGGCAACCGGTCGAGCGCCTCCAGTTCGGCCGAACGCAGGCCGACCGATTCGTGCTCGGCCGCCCGCATAATCTGCCAGTCTTCGATGTCGTCGGTGTTGGCTTGTTGGGGCGACCGGATCCGCTTCCGGTATTCATTGATATAAGTGTTTGTCAGGATACGGTGTAACCAGGCCTTGAGGTTAGTACCAGGCCGATACTGATGGAAACTGGCGAAAGCTTTGGCATAGGTCTCTTGAACCAGGTCCTCGGCGTCGGCCGGATTGCGCGTGATCCGCATCGCGGCGGCGTAGAGCTGGTCGATGTGCTCCATCGCCTCGACCTCGAACCGATGCGACCGCTGGTCGGCGGTTTCGGTTGGGCGGGGGTCCTCGACCTCCTCTTCTAGCGTCACAATCACTGAGCCTACAGCCAGCGCGGGCGGAAATTGGTCGGAAAACGTTCTGGTTTCGGGGCTTTTGGCCGGCGCGTCAATCAGCGTCATATTGATGTCAACAGCCGAGGCGGCCAAGATGTTCCCGAAACGTGGTAGACACTTAGACATGAGCCTTATTCGCTTCAAAGCCCGCGCCCTGATTGGCGCCGCCATCGCCGCCGACGGAATCGATGTGCTGCGCAGTCCCGAACCCCACCGCGAGGTCGCCGAATCCGTCCTCGCCTGTCCCGCCCTCAACCGGCTGGCGGAGTCCGCCGGCCGGACGGTCTCGCCCGCCCAGGCCGTCCGCGCCGCCGCCATCGGCCAGACCGCCGGCGGCGCCCTGATCGCCACCTCGCTGGCGCCGCGACTGGGCGCCCTGGCGTCGCTGGCCGCGACGGTGCCGGCGACTTTGGCCGGCTACCGCTTCTGGCAGATCAAAGACGACGACGAGGCGCGCGCCCGTCTACGCGCCGGTTTCCTCTTCCGCCTCCTGGTGATAGGCGCCGACCTGCTGGTTTTGGCCGGCCCGACCGGCCGCTCGAAGCGCCGCGCCGCCAAAGCCGCCAAAGCCGCCAAGAAGGCGGCCCGGCGGGCGTGACGCCGCCCAAGCCGTGGCCGGCGCCGGTGGCCGCCGGCCGGCTCGACGCCTCGGTCCGGTTGCCCGGATCGAAGTCGTTGACCGCCCGCTACCTGCTGCTGGCCGCCTTCGCGCGCGGCCCCAGCCGTATTCGCGGGGCGCTGCGCGCCCGCGACAGCGAGTTGATGAGCCAGGGACTGGCCCGCCTGGGCGCCGGTGTCACCTGGGTTTCCCCCGATCTAGTAGAGGTGGTCCCGCCGGCCGGCGGATCGCCGGCTTCGGCTGGGCCGTCCCGCGGCCGAACCACCGGCTGGGCCATTCCCGGCTGGGCGATTCCCAAGCGCCAGTCGCCCGGTCCCGCCGCCTCGCCCACCGCCGCCTCGCCCGATGCCGCCGCCTCGCCCACCGCCGCCTCGCCCGATGCCGCGGGCGGCGCGCCGCCGGCCGCGGCTGGGCGCGCCCCTGATTCAACCGTTCCCGGGGCCGCCATCGACGTCGGGTTGGCGGGGACGGTGATGCGCTTCTTGGCGCCGGCGGCGGCCCTGGCCACCGGACGCTTCAGCTTCGGCGGCGACCCGGCCGCGGCCGGGCGCCCGATCAGGCCGTTGTTGCGAGCCCTCGCCGACCTCGGGGTCGAAGTCGTCTGGCCGCCGGCCGGGCGGTCGCTGCCATTCGCCGTCCACGGCCGGGGGGGCGTCGCCGGCGGTTCGGTCCGCCTCGACGCCAGCGCCTCAAGTCAGTTCCTGTCAGCCCTGTTGGCCTCGGCGCCTAGGTTCGACCGCGGCCTGCGGGTCGAATTGGACCCGCCCGAACTACCCAGCCGGCCGCACGTCGAACTGACCGTGACGGCGCTGACCCGCTTCGGCGCCCGGGCCGAACAGACCGGCGAATGGTCCTGGCGTGTCCAGCCCGGCGGCCTGGCCGGCCAGGACCTGGCGGTCGAGCCCGATCTGTCCAACGCCGCGCCGTTTCTGGCCGCGGCCCTGGTCGCGGGCGGCCAGGTGCGGGTCCCCGACTGGCCCCGGCGCACCGACCAGGCCGGCGACCGCCTGCGCGAATACCTCGCGGCCTACGGGGCCGAAGTCGCTTGGAGCCCCGGACCGACGGCGGATCAGGGCGTGCTGAGCGTCAGCGCCCCGGGCGGGACGATCTCAGGGGTCGAACTCGACCTGTCGCCCGCCGGCGAACTGACGCCAACTTTGGCGGCGCTGGCGGCGCTGGCCGAAAGCCCCAGCCGATTGGTCGGCATCGGACACCTGCGCGGCCACGAAACTAACCGCCTGGCCGCGCTGACTTGTGAAATCAACCGGCTGGGCGGCGACGCGCGAGAACTCGCCGACGGCATCGAAATCCATCCGGCGCCGCTGCGCGGCGGACTGGCGCGGACTTACGGCGACCACCGGATGGCCGCTTTCGCCGCCCTGATCGGGCTGGCCACCCCCGGCGTCCTAGTCGAGGACGTCGGCGTGACGGCCAAGACCCTGCCCGGCTTCGCCGCCCTTTGGCAGGCGATGGTGGCTGAGTGAACGCCGCCTGGGAGCATCTGTCGGCCGACGACGTGCCGGGCCGGCGCCGCCCCTCGCGGCCGCGCAGCAAACAGCGGCCGGCCCACGCCGAGGCCGTGGCGGCCATGGTGGTGGCGGTCGACCGGGGTCGTTATCTGACGCGGTTGGGCGAGCGCGACGTGGCCGCCGTCAAAGCCCGCGAACTCGGACATCGCGGCGTGGTCGTGGGCGACCAGGCCTACCTGGTCGGGGACACCTCCGGCGGCAAAGACAGCCTGGCCCGGATCGTGCGGGTGGCCCCGCGCCGAACCGAACTGCGGCGCGCCACCGACGAGGGCCGCGGGCGCGAGCGCGTGATCGTGGCCAACGCCGACCAGCTGGCGATCGTCGCCGCGCTGGCCGATCCGGCCCCCCGGGTCGGAATGATCGACCGCCAACTGGT
>JAITKC010000174.1 GCA_031278665.1 Bifidobacteriaceae bacterium
GGCAGGGATGCGCGGGCGGAGGGGCGGGGGCGCGCTCGGTGGAATTTGCGTTGATTTTACGAAGATGGTCAAACGTAGGTCTCATATCAGCAAACGTTGACCCAGTTTGACGGTTCGCCCGCCGGGCGTTGAGATGACCTTGACCGCACTGCGGCAGACCCTATAGGACTTAAGTCATTCGCGCAGGTCAGACCAGCCCTTTTGGCGGCGGGGCGGCCTCGGGCGGACTACGATCAAAGGGTGTCGCCAAGGCTGCCGGGGAGGCCAACGCCGGCTGCGCAACGCGCCCGCGGACAATTACCTTCTCTTTACCTATGAAAGGCCGCTGTTCTCGTGACCACCGAAACATCAGCACCCGGACCCAGGACCTTCGGCGCCAACGCCTGGCTGGTCGATGACTTGTACCAGCGCTTCCTCGAGGACCGCGAGTCGGTCGACCCGGCTTGGTGGGACTTTTTCGAGGACTACCGACCGTCCAGCCAGCGCCTCCAGGAGCGCGCGGCGGACGGGCCGGAAGCCCGGGGCGCCGGCGCGACCAAGCCGGATTCCGCCCACGCCCACGACCACGCCCACGCCCAGGCCCACGCCCAGGCGCGCCCGGCGGCGCGACGCGGGCCGGTGCCAATCGCCCGGCCGGAACCGGTCCGCCCCGACGACGCCCCGCACCGTCCCCGCCCGGTCGACCTCAGCAGCGATCTGGCCCCGGCCGCCGCCGCCCAGCCGGCCATCGCCCGCTACACCAGCGCCGAGCCGAGAGCCCTGACCGAAGCCGGCGAAGTCCCCGCCGAGGACCAGATCAGCGTCCTCAAGGGCGCCCCGATGCGCACGGCGGTCAATATGGAGACATCGCTCGGCGTGCCGACCGCGACCTCGATCCGCCAGGTGCCGGCCAAGGTGATGATCGAGAACCGGTCGATGATCAACAACCAGCTGGCGCGGTCGCGCGGCGGCCGCATCTCGTTCACCCACCTGATCGCCTTCGCCATGGCGGAGGCGCTGCGCGAGACGCCGGACATGAACGCCGCCTACCGCCAGGAGGACGGCAAGCCGGCCATGGTCCGCCACGCCCACGTCAACCTCGGCCTCGCCATCGACTTGAAGAAGGACGACGGCTCGCGCCAACTGCTGGTGCCGGCCATCAAGCGGGCCGACACGCTGACCTTCGCCGAATTGTGGGCGGCCTATGAGGATCTGGTCCGCCGCGCCCGCCTCGGCAAGCTGACCGTCGACGACCTGACCGGCGTGACCTGCTCGCTGACCAACCCCGGCGGCATCGGAACCTCCGCCTCGGTGCCCCGGCTGATGCCGGGCCAGAGCGTCATAGTCGGCGTCGGGGCGATGGACTACCCGGCCGAGTTCCAAGGCACCGCCCAGGCGAATCTGTCGGACTGGGGCATCTCCAAACTGCTGACCTTGACCTCGACCTACGACCACCGGGTCATCCAGGGCGCGCAGTCGGGCGAGTTCTTGCGCCTGATGCACCGCAAACTACTCGGCGAGGACGGTTTCTACGACCGCATTTTCGCCTCGCTGCGCATCCCCTACGAGCCGATCCGCTGGGAGCAGGACGCCCGCGTGCCGATCGACCAGAAGACCTCGGCCGTCACCCGCCTGATCCACGGCTACCGCGTGCGCGGGCACCTGGCGGCCGACATCGACCCGTTGGCCTACCGCCAGCGCGGCCACGAAGACCTGATGCTGAGCTCCTACGGCCTGACGATTTGGGATATGGAGCGGGTCTTCAACGTCGGCGGCTTCGGCGGGCGCGAAACTATGACGCTGGCGGAGATAATCCAACTGGCCCGCGACACCTATTGCGGCAAGATCGGCGTCGAGTACATGCACATCGAGGATCCGGCCCAGCGCCAATGGCTCCAGGACCGGCTGGAGCGGCCGGCCGCGCCGCTTGGGCGCGAAGTCCAACTGCGCGCCCTCGGCAAACTCAATGAGGCCGAGGCGCTTGAGACGTTCCTGCAGACCAAATACGTCGGCGCGAAGCGCTTCTCGCTCGAGGGGTCGGAGGCGGTGGTGCCGGTGCTGGACGCCATGATCTCGCGCTACGCCGATCAGGGGACCGGCGAAGTGGTCATCGGCATGGCCCACCGCGGCCGCCTCAACGTCCTGACCAATGTGGCCGGCAAGTCTTACGGACAGGTCTTCTCCGAATTCGAGGACAACCCCGACGCCCGCAACACCTTCCAGGGCTCCGGCGACGTCAAATACCACCTCGGCACCGAGGGCGCCTTCCGTTCGCCGGCGGGCAACCAGATCGAGGTTTACCTGGCGGCCAACCCGTCGCACTAGGACGCCGCCGATGCCGTTGTCGAGGGCATCGCCCGGGCCAAACAGGACCGCTTGAACCTGGGGCCGGACGCCGCTTTCGCGGTGGTGCCGGTGCTCATCCACGGCGACGCCGCCTTCGCCGGCCAGGGCGTCATAATGGAGACGCTCAACCTCCACAACCTGCGCGGTTACCGCACCGGCGGCACCATTCACATCATCGTCAACAACCAGGTCGGCTTCACCGTCGGCACGGTCGACTCGCGGTCCACCCCTTACGCCACCGATGTCGCCAAGGGCTACGGCTGCCCCATTTTCCACGTCAACGGAGACGACCCGGAGGCTTGTATCAGGGCGACGCTGTTGGCGGCCGCCTTCCGCGACGAGTTCCAAATGGACGTGGTGGTCGACCTGGTGTCATACCGCCGGCGCGGCCATAACGAGGGCGACGACCCGTCGAAGACCCAGCCGGTGATGTACTCCTATATCGACAAGAAGCGGTCGGTCCGCAAGCTCTACACCGAGGCCCTGATTTCCCGCGGCGACCTGACCCTTGAGGACGCCGAGCAGTCGCTCAGGCATTTTCAGTCCGAATTGGAGCGGGCTTTCGCCGAGACCCGCCAGGGAATCAAGGACCAGGTCGCCGCGAAACAGTCGGGTCAGGCGCCGGAGACGGCCCACGGGCTGGAGTTGCCGGCCTCGCAGCGCGAGGACGCCGGCGTGCTGATGGGCTGGAAGACTTCGATCAGCCCTGCCGTGGTCGAACGGGTCGGCCAGGTCTTTGTCAACCCGCCGGCCGGTTTCACCGTCCACCCGAAACTGAAGTCGCTGCTGACCAAGCGCGCCCAGATGGCCAAGGAGGGCGGCATCGACTGGGGCATGGCCGAAATGTTGGCCTTCGGCTCGCTCTTACTGGAGGACATTCCGGTCCGCCTGACCGGCCAGGACTCGCGCCGGGGCACTTTCGCCCATCGCCATGTGACGTTCCACGACAAAGTCAACGGGGCGGAGTGGACGCCGCTTTGGTTCTTGTCAGACCACCAGGCCAAAGTGTTCATTTACGATTCGGCCCTGTCCGAATACGCCATCGCCGCCTTTGAGTACGGCTATTCGGTTGAGCGGCCGGACGCGCTGGTGTTGTGGGAGGCCCAGTTCGGCGACTTCTTCAACGGCGCGCAAACTGTGGCGGACGAGTTCGTGTCCTCGGCCGAACAGAAGTGGGGCCAGCACTCGTCGGTGGTCTACCTGCTGCCGCACGGTTACGAGGGCCAGGGGCCGGATCACTCGTCCGCCCGGATCGAGCGTTGGTTGGCGCTCAGCGCCGAGGACAACCTGCGCGTGGCGCAGCCGACCGAGCCGGCCAATTACTGCCATCTGCTGCGCCTGCAGGCCTACGCCCGGCCGCGCAAGCCGTTGATCGTGTTCACCCCGAAGTCTGGCCTGCGCCGCAAGGAGGCGGTCTCGGCGATCGCCGATTTCACCACCGGCACCTTCCAGCCGGTGTTGGCCGACCGCTTGGTGCCGAACGCCGCCGCCCGGCGGGTGCTGATCTGTTCGGGACGGATTTACTGGGACCTTTTGGCCCGCCGCGACAAACTCGACCAGCCGGCCCGCGGTTCGACCGCCGTGGTCCGCCTGGAGCAGCTCTACCCCCTGACCCAGGCGATGGCCGACTCGATCACCCAGGGCCTGGCCCCGGACGCCGAGTTGGTCTGGGTTCAGGACGAGCCGGTCAACCAGGGCGCCTGGAGCTTCCTGTTGCGCAAGGCCCCGCCGCTGCTGGGCGGCCGGACGCTGGGCGTGGTCGCCCGCCCGGAGGCGGCCTCGCCGGCCACCGGCTCGCACTCCCAGCACGCGGTTGAACAAGAGGCGCTGTTGGACCAGGCCTTCCGCGCCTAGACCGCTTTTGGCGCCCCGGTGTCCGATGCCGCCCGGCGCGTTTGGTCGGCTAGTCCTCGGCCGGGGTGGCCGGGGGCGGCTCGGGGCGGGACGGCTGGTCGGCGTAGGCCTGCAGGCGCTCGCTCAATTGATCCATGGCTTTGCCGCCGGCTTTGACCGATGAGCCGATCAGGCGGCCGAGCGATTTGGCCAGACCAGTCGTTGTGGACAGAAAACCCGAAGACATGGTTCCTCCTGCGATGGTGTGAATGCCACCCAGTTTAGGCCGGGGCGGCCGGCCGAGACGCCGAAACGCCGGGCCGGCCCGAAGGCCGACCCGGCGTTTGCGGGACTTGTCGACTTACCAGTCCTTGCCCACCAGGACCTTGGAGGCGAACTCGCCCTTGCCGACTCCCCGGTAGTAGTACAGGTCGCCGGTTTGGTCCTTGCGGCCGATTATGTCGGCGATGCCGTCACCGTTCAGGTCGGCGCCGCTGGCCAGGGTGTACTCGGTCCAACCCCATCCAACCTGCGACTTCGATCCGAAGGTGCCGTTGCCGTTGCCGGGGTAGAAGAACAGCTTGCCGCCCGCGTCGATTCCAAGGATGTCGTTCTTCTTGTCCTTGTTCAGGTCGCCGCCCGAGAACAGTTGATAGTCGCTCCATCCCCAGCCGACCTGCACCTTGCTGCCGAACTGCCCGTTGCCGAGGCCCGGATAGAAGAACAGCTTGCCATTCGAGTTGTTGATCCCGAGCAAATCGACCTTGCCGTCGCCGTTCAGGTCGCCGGACGGGATGGCCCGCCAGCCGGTCCAGCCCCAGCCGATTTGCTTGGCTTCGCCGGCCAGTTTGTGGCCGCCCGCGCCATATCGCAGCCAGAGCTTGCCGTCTTTGTCGATGTAGACCAGGTCGTCCTTGCCATCGCTGGTGAGATCGCCTGGGGCGATCACGCGGTTGGCGGGGTCGACTTGGTCGATCGTCTTGGCGGCGCCCAGGGCGCCGTTCTTGTCGGCCGGGAACACATGGACCTCGCCGGAAGCGTGCACGGCCACGACTTCGCCCTTGCCGTCCTCATCCATGTCCGGAGACAAGGTGAACGACCGGTAGTTGTTGGCGCCCGCCGCCGCGTTGCCCTTGACCTGAACCGGGCCGAACGAGACGGTCTTGGAGGTGTAACCGGCCTTGGAAACAACCGCGGAGACTGTCAGCGACTTGCCAACCTGGGCCGCCGCCGGGGTGTACGACTGAGCCGAGGAGACCGCCTTGCCGGCCACCTTCCACTCATACGCCACCGAAGCGCCCGACGGAACCGAAGCGACCGAAGCCTTCGACGCCACACCAACCACCGGAGCCGGCGAAACGCTCAACGCGCCCACGGTGAACGCGCCCGCCTTGACCTCTCCGATCACGGTTTCAGCCCTGGAGTCGCCGTAGCCGGAGGCCCGGGCCGTGGCGACAACAGACAGCGACTGGCCCAGGTCTTCGGGGACCGGCGTGTACGCCGCGTCCTCGCCCACCGGGGTGGCTCCACGCATCCAGACATAAGAGACCGAAGCGGTTTCCGGCTGGGCCAACGCCTCGGCGCTCAGCTCCAGGCCGACAACCGGCTGGCCGGTGACCACCGGGGCGTCCAGTTTGATGGCGCCCAGTCCGACGGCCGCCGACTGGGCGGTCGCGACGGCGGGATTGTAGCCGGCGTCGCCCGCCGCGGTGGCCACCACGACCAGCTCGAAGCCCAAGTCGTCCGGGACCGGTGTATAGGCGACGACGTCCTCGGCCAGTGTCACGCCTTTGGAGTGTCCACGGTGCCAGGTATAGGTCACTTTCCGCCCGGTCGGAACCGAGCTCGGGCCGGTGACCCGCACCTCGGCGCCCACGACCGGGGCTGTGGTGTCGAACGCCAGCCCGGTCAGGGTCACGTCGCCCTTGGCGACCGGCCCGGATTCGGCAGACGCCTCCCCGGCCGCCCACGGAGCGCGGGAAGGCTCGGCCCTGACGGTCAGGAGCACTGTCTTGGCGGCATCGTCGGCCGTCGGGGTGTATGACGAGTCGTACCCCACCTCAGTGCCGTTGACCTTCCAGACGTAGGACAGCGTCGCGTCGGCGTCTTGGGCCGCCGAGGCCCCGGCGCTCAACTCCACCCCGACTTTCGCCACGCCCTTGATCTTGGCCGTCACGTCCAACACGTTGGTGTAGACCGGGACGCCGTTGGAGGTCGCGGTCGCGACAGTGGAGTAACCAGCCAATTGCGCGGTGGCCTTGACGTAGAGGGTCGACCCGACGGCCATCGCCGACGGGATGAAATACTCGCCGTGGTCGCCGAACGGGTCACCCAAGGCGGGCTCGGTGGCGGCGGCGTCCGAGAACCACTCGAAGGTGATCGTCGCACCCGCGGTGGCCATCGCTGTGGCCATCACGGTCTCGCCGACCGTCGCCAGATGGGGGGCGTACATCTGCGGGGTGGTCAGCTCCAGTTCGGACGGGTCCTTGCTGCCGGCCACGACCGCGCCCTGGGTGGTCGCCTCGGACCGGCTGTTGCCGTAGCCCGAGGCTGAGGCCAAGACCACCACGCGAAGCTCCTTACCCAGGTCGGACGCCGTCGGAATGTACTCGGGGCCGCCAGCCCGCAGCGTTTGGCCGCGGTACCAGAAGTAGGTCAGCTTGACGTCGTCGGCCGGTTCGGCCGTGGCCGATGCCGTCAGCTTGGCGCCGACTTGCGCGGTGCCGCTGATCACCGGGTTCGACAGTTTGATAGTGCCCAGCCCGGTCGGCTCGGCGGCGGTCGCCGATGCCGTGGCGGTGGCGTAGCCGTCGAGATTGGCCGTGACCTCCGCCCGCAGGGCCTTGCCAAGGTCGTCCGCGGTCGGCGTGTAACTGGAGCCTTTGCCCACAGCTTGGCCGGCGCTGAACCAGACGTAGCCGAGTTTGGCGTCAGCCGGGTGGACGCTGTCAACGACGACTGTCACAGTCTGGCCGACCTGAGGCTTCGAGTTGTCGAGGCTCACCGCGCCCAGTTCGATCAGGCCTTCGGCCGCTTTCCCGGCCGACCGCTCGACCTGGACGGCCGGATAGGCCGCGTCCTTCGGGGTGGCGGTCACCTGAACCGAGACCGTCTTGCCGGCGTCAGCCGGCCGCACGGTATAGGAGTCCGATGTCGCGCCATCGACGGCTTGGCCGTCGACGAACCACTGGTAAGCCAGGTCGCTGACCGGCGTGGCGGGCGTGGAGACCTCGACGGTCAGTTCGCGCCCGACTTGGGCCTGGCCATTGATTTGGGCGTCAACCTGGATTTGGTTGGACTCGACCGGGCCGGTCGCGGCCGACTGGGTGGCCGTGGTGTGGCCTTCCAGGGTCGCGGTCACCTTGACCACCAGCGGTTTGCCGACGGCCTCGGCGGCCGGGACGAAGCCCGCCCCGTTCGACCCTTCGGCGACCGCGCCCTTGGCGGGGGTGCCGTTTTGGTCTTCGAACCACTCATAGGCCAGCGTCGCGCCCTCGGGCTCGACTTCGACGGCGGCGCTGACGGTTTGGCCGACCAGCGCCCGGCCGCTCAGTTCGACTTCGGAGAGCACGATGTCGCCGGGGGCGACCTCGAGGACCGGCAAGTTGACGAACGCCGCCGTCCAACCCACCACATTGGCCGAGGTCACCTGCGCCGACAGGCGGTGGCCCGCCCAAGCCGGCAACACCAAAACGGAAGCCGAGTTGGCGCCGTCGATGGCGGCATCGTCCAAATACCACTGGTAGACCGCTGCCGCCTCGGGGGAGAACTCAGGCGCGGTCAGGCTGACCGTCTGGCCGACCTTCGGCGTGCTGGTCGAATAACTGGACGAGGTCACCACGGCCGACAGTTTCTTGACCACCGGCGCGGTTGACAGCGTGCGGACGAACGGCTGGTAGGAGCCGTCCGCCACCGACGCGGTGACCTCGACCGAGACCACATGGTCGGCGTAAGCCGGCTCAATGTAAAGGCTCGCGTTGGTGGCGCCGTCGATCCGCCGGCCGCCAACCGACCACTGGTAGGCGAGGTCGGCCGCCGGGGAGAACTCGCCGCCCTCGACCGCGATGGTGTCTTCGATCGTCGGGTTGGCGTTGTCCAGCGCCAACGGGGTGACCACCGCGAGTTCGCCGGGCACCACTGTGGGGCTGCGGAAAACTTCCCGCCAGACCAGATCCTCGCCGAACTGCGAGGGGATCATCGAGGTCAGGTGCGAGGGCGCGGTGACGGTGACCTCGAGTTGGCGTCCGACGGCCGCGGCCGGGACCTCGATCGACGTGCCCGTCCCGATTACCTGGTCCGAGCCGGCGATCCGCCACTCATAGGTGATCTCATCGATCTTGGTCTTGACGGGATTCCACTCGCCGGCGCTGATCGCGACCGACTGGCCGACAACCGGCTGGCCGGCGTCGAAGGCTGGCGCCGTGTCCGGCGCGGCCTGGAGGTATTCGACCAGTTTGTCATAGGCCTCTTGGGCCAGAGCTTTGAGCGCGTCGCTGATCTTTTGGCCGACGGCCTGCAGGTCGTCGGTCTGCGCGTCCAATTCCACGACGATGCCGAACTCCGCCAGCGCATCGGTCAGCCGCTGGTACAGGTCGGTCCTGATTTCGAGGATCTTGTCGTTGATTCGCTCGACGATCTCATCTTTGACCGCGCGCAGCAGGGCGTTCGTGACGATCTCCTGGACGTTCATCTTGGCCAGGACTTCGTCGTAATACTGCTGCGAGTTGGAGGTGACCTGAACGCCCACTTCCTCCAAAGCACCAGCGGCGACGGCCAACTTGACCATGCTCTTGTTCCAGCCGGTCACCGTCAGGGCCGCCGGCTTGCCCAGCAGTTTGGGGTCGACGCACTGGGGATACAGCGTGAAGCTAAGCCCGGTTGTGGGCGTGACGCACAACTGGTCGTTGCTATTCAGCTCCGCGGTGTACTCCTGGCTCGTCAAACTGAGACCCTTACGGTAGTTTAGAGTGACTTTCTGGCCTGGGGCGGTGAAGGTGTGACCATTAAGGAGATTGGTCACAATTTTGAGTGTGTAACCTACTTCGTACTCCCAAGCGACGTCATAGTAGGACAAGTTCACGTCTTGGTAGCTCTCGCGATGGCTGTCGCTGGTGTAGCCCAAGAAAGTGTTCTCGGCGGCTGTCGACACCACATGGCCCAACAGGACCGTATCCTCCAGCGGCGACTTCACCGGCACGCCCAGGACATCGATTGGCGCTTTGTTGAAGATCGTGTCGGCCACCGCCTCCATGGCGTCGGCCATGGCGGCGTCCACGATCTCGCCGCCGTCCAGGGCGCCGGTCAGGTCGACCACGGCGTAGGCGATGGCGCGGGCCAACACGTCCTGGGTGAAATCGCTGTCCAACACGGTGTCGACGGCGTCAGAGGCCAAAACCTCGTCGATCACGCCGTTGACCAAGTCGAGAACCGACTGGTCGGCTATCCCGAGTTCGCCCAGCTCGGTCGCCACGGCGCTCTTGATCAGCGGCGCCGCCAACTCCACGATCTTGTCGCTGGAGGCCAGGTAGGTCTCGATCACCGGGGTCACCATCGCGCCGATCATCTCCGGTGTGATGAGCTTCCCGATTATCCCGGAAAGGGTCTTCGAATCCCCCAGGGTCTCGGTCACCAGTTCCATCAGCGCCTCTTTGGTGGCGACGTTCTGCTCGATGTATTCGTTCTTGTCTTCGAAGGAGCCGCCTTCGGGGTACTGGTCGGCGGCGAACGCCGCCGGCACGGCGCCTACCAGCACCAGCATGGTTGAGCCAAGGATGAACCCGACTCCCCGGCGCAGCCACCCCCCAAACGCTCCGGCCGGTTTGTCCGAGCCTGTCGTCATGATGTCTTCCCACTTTCGTTAGTTCTGATTTCGGTTACCTCGGGACAACCAATTTCGCCCCCGGCCTATTCCCAACCGGCGCCCTCGAATGTGCTCCGGACCAACCCCGGCCGGCGCTAGCGCACGGCAAAATCAATCGCCGCGCCCGCCCGATGTCGATCAGCCAGGCGGCGCTGGGCCGCCCGGCCGCGATTTGGGCCGCGTTCGCGCCGTCGACTTGGCGGACCTGGGTGACTGGCTACGCCAGCTCGCGCAGGGCGCGCAAAGTGGCCGCCGCGCCCTGGCGGCGCAGGGAGTCCAACGCCCACAGATAGGGTTCGGCGAATTCGGGGCGTTCGGCCAAGTCGCCGAAGAACATGCGCTGGCGGACAAAAGCCAGCGGGTCGTCCCGCTGGGCTCGCGCCGCCCGCGTGATCTGGTCGAGCGCGTTGTCGACAATCGGGATGGCCTGGCCCTGTTCGTCCACGCCCTCGCAATAGCGCGCCCAGGCCGCGCAAATGCCGGCCGACCGGCGCACGTCGCCGCCGCGCGCGAGCTGCGCGTTGATCACCGGCACCAGCCACTTGGGAATCCGGTCCGAACCCTCGGCGGCCAGCCTGGCGACCGTGTCGCGCACTTCGGCGTTGCCGAAACGCGAGATCAGCTCATGTTTATAGGCCGCCAAGTCGACTCCGGCGACGGGCCGCAGAGTCGGACTGGCCTCCAAATCCATATAAGCGAGAAGGAAGGCCGCCATATCGGGGTCGCGCGCGGCATCGTGCACATAACGGTGGCCGGCCAAATAGGCGAAGTAGGCGATGCCCTGATGCGAGGCGTTGAGCAGGCGCAGTTTCATCAACTCGTAAGGCTCGACATCGGCCACCATCTGGACGCCGGCCAATTCCAGGCGGGGCCGGCCGAGCGGGAACCAGTCGGTCAGCGCCCACTGCGTGAAGGACTCCGAAACCACCGGCCAGCCGTCCTCGATCCCGTAGCGTTCGGCCACGTCGCGCCGGTCCTGGTCGGTTGTCCGCGGGGTGATGCGGTCGACCATCGAGGACGGGAAGGCCACGTTCTGGTCGACCCAGTCCGCCAAGTCGGCGTCCCG
>JAITKC010000194.1 GCA_031278665.1 Bifidobacteriaceae bacterium
CCATCGCACCATTTGCCAGCTTCTCGCCCCGCTCGGGCGGCCCGCCGGCGCGGGAGGCGCCGGTTCGGCCCGGCCCGCCGCCGCGGGAGGCGCCGGTTCGGCCCGGCCCGCCGCCACGGCTGAGTCGCCCGACGCCGCCGGTCAGGGCGCGTCCGCCGATGCCGCCGGCTCGGGCGCGTCCGCCGATGCCGCCGGTTCGGGCGCGTCCACCGGGCCGGCGCAGTCGGCTGGGTCCGCCGATGCCGCCGGTTCGGGCGCGTTCGCCGGGCCGGCTGGCGAGGGCGTCGCCGTGCGGCTGCTGACGGGCGCGGTCGGCGCGAAGCGCCGGGTCGGTTTGCTGAGCGAAATCGAACAGGGCCGGGCCCAGATCGTGGTTGGCACCCACGCGCTGCTGGAGGAGAGCGTGAAGTTCCAAGACCTCGGGCTGGTGGTGGTCGACGAGCAACACCGGTTCGGGGTGGAACAGCGCGATGCGCTGCGAGCCAAGGCCGGGCGCCGCCCGCATCTGCTGGTGATGACCGCCACGCCGATCCCTCGCACAGTCGCGATGACCGTGTTCGGCGATCTCGGCTTGACTATTCTGGCGGAGGCGCCGCCCGGGCGCCCCCGAGTCGAGACCGTCTGGGTCAATCCGCGCGAGCATCCGGCCTGGTTGGACCGGGTCTGGCAGCGCCTGGCGGAGGAGGTCAAGGCCGGCCGCCGGGGAATTGTGGTCTGCCCGGCGATCGAGCCGGGCGAGTTCGAGCCGGGTGGCGAACCCGCCCCGGAGGACGCCTCCGGCGCCGGCGGGCCGGGCCAACTCGCCTTCGCGCTGCCAGGGGTGGGCAAACCCGCGCCGCCCGCCCGCGCCCAAGGGGTCAACGCCGCCTTGGCGGCCAAGCGGCCGTTGGCCTCAGTCGGCCAGACGCTCGAGCGGCTGCGGGCCGACCCGGTCCTGGCCGGCGTCCGTCTGGCGCCCATGCACGGGCGGCTGACCGCCCAGGAGAAGGACCAGACGATGGCCGCCTTCGCCAGCGGCCGGCTCGACGTCTTGGTGGCGACCACTGTGATCGAAGTCGGCATCGACGTGCCCGAGGCGACCGCCTTGGTGGTGCTGGACGCCGACCGGTTCGGGCTGTCCCAGTTGCACCAGTTGCGCGGGCGGATCGGCCGCGGCCGAGACGCCGGGATTTGCCTGTTGGTTTCCGAGGCCGAGCCGGACACGACGGCGGCCCGCCGCCTTGAGGCCATGGCGGCGACCAGGAACGGCTTCGACCTGGCCGAGGTCGACCTGGCGACCAGGCGGGAGGGGGAGATTCTGGGCGACAGCCAATCGGGTCGCTCGTCGCTCAAACTGGTCCGGCTGACCACCGACGGCGAACTGATCGACGACGCCCGCCGGGCGGCCGAGGCGGTCATCGCCGAAGACCCGGGCCTGGCAGGACATCCGGCCCTGCGCCAAGCCGTCGACGCTCTGCTGGCCGGCCGCGAGGACTACTTGGAGCGAGGCTGATGTGACCAGGATCGTGGCCGGCGCGGCCGGCGGGCGGACTATCCGGGTTCCGCCCGCCGTCACCCGCCCGACTTCCGAACGCGTCCGGGAGGCCCTGTTCTCGCTGCTCGAGTCGCGCCTTGGCGGCCGGGACGGTTGGGCCGGCAAGACCGCGGCGGACCTCTACGCCGGCTCCGGGGCGTTCGCCTTGGAGGCCCTCAGTCGGGGCGCCGCCTGGGCGCTGGCGGTCGATTCGTCGCCCGCCGCGGTCCGGACTATCCAGGCCAACGCCGCCGCCCTCGGCCTGACCAGCCGTCTGACAGTGCGGCGCGGGCGAGTCGAGGCGCTGGTCGCCGCGCCGCCGCCGCCCGGGCCCGGCGCGACCGGTCGGCCGGCCCGGTTCGCCGCCGCCGGGTCGCCCGATGGCGCGCCGGACTCCGACGGGGGCGGGGGACCCCGCGCCGCCCGGCGTTCGGACGCCGCCGGGCCGCCCGATGACGCGCCAGGGACTGGCGGCGCGCGGGGACCCCGGGCCGTCCGGCGGGTCCACGGGCCGCCGTTCGACGTGGTCTTCTTGGACCCGCCGTATGACCTGGCCTGGCCGCTGGCCGAGGCCGTGTTGACGGCTTTGGCCAACCCGGCGGTTGCCCCGGGCGCTGCCGCCGCCTGGCTGGCCGACGGCGCCTTGGTGGCGCTCGAGCGATCAGCCCGGACGCCGGCCCCGAACTGGCCGCCGGGCTGGCAGAGCATTGGCAACCGGACCTACGGCGACACGG
Source organism: Bifidobacteriaceae bacterium (assembly GCA_031278665.1). Lineage (GTDB taxonomy): Bacteria > Actinomycetota > Actinomycetes > Actinomycetales > WQXJ01 > JAIRTF01. The sequence continues at coordinate 2,248 of JAITKC010000194.1, forward strand.
CCCTGCACCTGGCCCGAGTCCGGACCGGGGGCGAGGCGGCGTGAGCGGGCGGCGCGGCGGCGTCGGGCGCGGGCGGCGGGCGCGGGCGGGCGCGGTGGCGTCGGGCGGCGGGCGCGGGCGAGCGCGGCGGCATCGGGCGGCGCGAAAATGGGATGCGGACCAACGGGCTAACGGCAGGAATTGGAGGGCTTATGACTGAACGGGTGGCGGTGGCGCCGGGTTCGTTCGACCCGGTGACTTTGGGGCACCTGGACGTGATCATCCGGGCGGCTCAGTTGTTCGACCGGGTGGTGGTGGCGGTCGGGGTGAACGCCGGCAAACAGGCGTTGCTGCCGCTCGAGACCCGGATCGCGTTGATCGAGGACGGCGTCAAACTCCTGCCCGCGGTCGAGGTCGCCAGCGTGCCCGGCCTGCTGGCCGACTTTTGCCGCGAGATCGGGGCGAGCGTGATCGTCAAGGGCTTGCGCGGCGGCCACGACCTGGGACAGGAGGAGCCTATGGCATTGGTCAACAAGCGGTTGACGGGAATCGAGACGGTTTTTCTTTCGGCCGCGCCGGCCTGGGGGCATGTCTCGAGTTCGCTGGTCAAAGATGTGGCCCGGCACGGCGGCGACGTCGGCGCCTATGTCACCCCGGCGGTGGCCGACGCCTTGGCGGCGGCGTTTGGGCGCCGCCCGGGCGTGCAGTAGACTGGCAGGTCGGTTCAGCCGATCGGGCCGAGCCAAGACCTTTTGACGAATTCGAACACAGCTAGACCGATGCCTGCACCAAGCGCCGCGCCAACGCCGGAATTGACCGTGTCGGTCAGACGGCTAAGTCGCCAGCCGGGCACGTCCCAGCGGTTGCGGATCGACTTCGAGGCCCCGGAGGGACTTGGCACGGCGGTGATCGGCGTCCGGCGGGGCGAGCCGATCAAACTCGACCTGCTACTCGAATCGGTGCTGGAGGGGGTGCTCGCCACCGGAACCGTGCGGGCTGCGGCCGAAGGCGAATGCGGCCGCTGCCTGGGGGAAGTCGGCTGGCCGGTCGAGACGACCTTCCAGGATCTGTTCGAGTACCCGGAGCGAGCCTTGGCGGCGGACCAGGCCGGCCAAGGCGGCGCCGGGGACCGCCTGACGGTGGTCGACGAGGCGATCGACCTGAGCGGTTCGGTCCGCGACGCGGTGGTGTTGTCTTTGCCGTTCAGCCCGCTCTGCCGGGAGGACTGCGAGGGGCTTTGCCCCGAATGCGGCGCCAGGCTGGCGGACGAGCCCGGACACGCCCACCGCTCGGTGGACGCGCGCTGGGCCGCCTTGGCGGCCTGGGACGCCGGGGAAGCCGGGGAGGCCGGGGAGGCCGGTTCGAACCGGACCGCCGGCCGGCTGGAAGACCTATTGGAAGACGAAAGAGAAGAGATATAGCCGTGGCTGTTCCAAAGCGAAAGACTTCGCGGGCCAACACTCGGACCCGCCGTTCCCAGTGGAAGACCAGCGCGACCACGCTGACCGACTGCCGCCGGTGTGGCGCGCCGACCCGACCGCACACGGCCTGCCCGACCTGCGGGACCTATAAGGACCGCTATTACGGCTCGGCCGAACGCAGCGAGTTCGAGGTCTAAAGAACCGTCCCGCCATGACTGGACCGGCGGTGATCGGGCCCCGCGCGGCGGAGCGGCTGCTGGCCGGCCTCGGGGTCGGCCTTGAGGCCGACCTGTTGGTGCTGGCCCTGACCCACCGCTCGTTCGCCCACGAGGCCGGCGGCATCCCGACCAACGAGCGCCTGGAGTTTCTTGGCGACTCGATCCTCGGCCTGGTGGTGACCGAGCACCTGTACCGCTCGCATCCCGACCTGCCGGAGGGCGAACTGGCAAAGATGCGGGCCGCCTCGGTGTCGCAGCGGGCGCTGGCGCGGGTGGCCCGCTCGATTGGGATCGGGCCCTATATTCTGCTCGGGCGCGGCGAGACCACCACCGGCGGCGCCGACAAAGACTCGATCCTGTCCGACACCCTCGAGGCGCTACTCGGCGCCGTCTACCTGAGCCATGGGCTGGAGACGACCAAAGAAGTGATTCTGCGCCTGGCCGGGCCGACTCTGGAGCGCGCCGCCTCGCTTGGCGCCGGCCTGGACTGGAAGACCTCGCTCCAGGAATTGGTCGCGGGGCTGGGGATGAGCCCGGTCGAATACCGGGCCGAGGGCACCGGCCCCGACCACGCCCGCGTTTTCGAGGCGGAGGTCTGGGTCGACGGCCGCGAGCGCGGGCGCGGGAAAGGCAGTTCGAAGAAACTGGCCGAGCAGCGGGCCGCCGAAGACGCCTACCGGCGCCTCGGCGCCGAGACCGGCCCGCCCGGCTAGGCGCCGCCTTCCCGGCCCTAGCGCCAGTCCGGTCGCCGGCCAGTGGTTTGCCCCTCAACCGGCCCGTCGCTTGGCCTGGCTTCGCTGGTCACGCTAGGGTTAGCGGCGTGCAAGGAAGTGACCTCGAACCAAGACCGCTCAGCCAAATCAACGTCATGATCGTGGACGACCACGAGGTGGTCCGCCGCGGCATCGCCGAGGTCGTCGAACGATCCGACGGCATGCGGGTGGTCGCGGAGGCCGGGTCGGTGGCCGAGGCGCTGCGCCGCGCCGTCCTGGTCAACCCCCATGTCATCCTGGTCGATCTGCGGCTGCCGGACGGAACCGGCATCGACCTGATGCGCCAGTTGCGGGCGGGCGCGCCAACCGCTCGCCCGGTGGTGCTGACGTCTTTTGACGACGATGACGCGCTCGCCGCCGCGCTCGAAGTCGGCGCCGCCGCCTTCCTCATCAAGTCGGTTCGAGGGGCCGAGATCGCCGACGTCATCCGGGCGGTGGCGGAGGGGCGGACGCTTTTGGACGAGCGCACCCTAACCCGCCGCCGGGCCGACCACGAGGACCCGACCGCCGATCTGACTCCCTCGGAGCACAAAGTTCTGGCGCTGATCGGCGAGGGCTTGTCGAACCGCGAGATCGCGGAGCGGCTGGGAGTGGCGGAGAAGACGGTCAAGAACCACATCACGTCTTTGCTGGCGAAGATGGGTTTGCAACGCCGCACGCAGGTGGCGGCCTGGGTGGCCGCCAAAGAGTCGAGTTCCTGGCGGGCCTGACCTCCCGGCCGGTCCTAGTCGAGCGGGGCGGTCCACTCCAAACGGGCCCCGCGGCCGCCTCGGCCGGGCGCGGCCGTGAAGGCGCCGCCGCGGGCCAGCGCCCGGTCGGCCAGGTTGGCCAGCCCGGACTGGCGCGCCAGACCAGTCGGCAGCCCCACGCCGTCGTCCTCGACCACGACTGTGACCTGGCCGGACAGCCGCTGCGGCGGGCCGGGAGAGGTCAAGGCGACGGCGACGGAGACAGAGGCGGCCTTGGCGTGGCGCCCGGCGTTGGACAGCCCCTCGCGGACCACTGCCACCAGGTCGTCGGCCAAGGCGGGCGGAACTAGGCGGTCGGCGGCGGCCGAGTCCTCGTCATCGGGCGACGAGGCCAGCGCCCGCCCGTCGATCAACAGCACTAACGACGGCGCGAAGCCGAGCAGGGCGCGGGCGGCCGAGGCCTCGTGGCGCAACCGTTCGGCGATCGGCTCGTCTAGGCCGGCGCCGCGCAGATGCGAGACGATGGCGCGAATCTCGCGGACCGTCGAGTCGATCGAGTCGAGGGCGCTGGTCAACGTCTTGACCAGGCCCTCCGGTTCAACCCCGGCGGCGGCGGCCTGGCGGGCCGACTCCAGGCGCATGCCGGTGGCGAATAGCTGCTGGATCGCCAGGTCGTGTAGGTCGCGGGCGATGCGCTCGCGTTCGGAGACCAAGGCCGACAAGTCGGCGGTGTGGCGGGCCTCGGCCAGCACCAGCGCCAAGGCGGCCTGCGAGGCGAACGACTCGGCGGTTGTCAGGTCGGCCTGGTCGAATGAGGCCGAGCCCTTCTGGCGCAACAGCAACATCACGCCGACCGCCCGCCCGGAGGTGCGCATCGGCGCGTAAAGGGCCGGGCCGTACTGGCGCAACTGAGGGACTCGCAGGGTGTAGGCGCTGGCCAGCGAGTCGACGATCATGCCGATGCCCTCGGTCAGGACGGTGTGGGAACGCCCGTCCAGCGGCATCCGGGTGCCGACCAGCAAGTCCGCGCCAACCCCTTCGGCGATCTCGATGACCAGCCGGTCGCCGACCGACGGCAGGATCAGGGCCGCCGTGGCGGCCCCGGCCACCGCGCGGGCCTGGGAGGCGATGACCGTCAGGGCCTCGTCCTCTTCGGCCCCGGACAACAGCATGGTGGTGATGCCCTGGCCGGCCGCCAACCAGCTTTCGCGCCGTTTCGAGGCCTGGTAGAGCTGGGCGTTCTCAATCATCACGCCGGCGGCCGTGGCCAAGGTGGTGACGATCTCGGCGTCGGCGCGGCCGAAGCCGCCGTCTTTGTTGACCAGGTAGACATGGGCGAAGACGGTGTGGCGGACCCGCACCGGCACGGCCAGGAGGTTTTCCACCGCCATGTCCGCCCCCGGCGGCAGGCCGATCAGCGCCGCCGGCAACTCGTCCAAGATCAGCGGCTCGTGCGTCGGCACCCGCGCCATCAGCGTCATCGCCCGCCGGAATTGGCCCACCTGGGCGAGCAGCGGACTATCGCCGCCGTAAGTGTAAAAGCGTTCGTCGATGCCGCGCCCGTCGAGCACGTTGACGGCCGCCGCCGCCGCGCCGGTCAGTTCCGGCGCGACCTGGACTAATTCGGCCAGCACTGCGGCCAGGTCGAGCCGGCGCGACAGCGAGACGACCGCGGCCAGCAGTTCCGGTTCGGCGTTGGTCGGAATTGCCCCCATGGGCTCCATTATCGCCCCATCAGCGACGCCCGGCGGGCGGCCCCAGGTCGGCGAGCGCGCCGTCGGCGAGGCGATAGACCCGATCGGCCTCGGCCAGGGTCTCGGCCTGATGCGAGACCACTATCAGCCCGCGTCCGGCCGCCCGCGCGGCGGCGATCAACTCGGCCGTCAACCGCCGCCCGCCGCCCGGGTCGAGGTGTTCGGCCGGCTCGTCCGCCAAAATGTGGCGGGAGGGGCTGACCAGCGCGCGGGCCAGTAGCAGGCGGCGGCGCTCGCCGCCGGACAGCGACTGGGCGCCGGAGCCCAACAGAGTTCCGATGCCGTCTGGCAGCCCCGCCAGCCAGCCGCCCAGCCCGACCCGGCCGAGCACGGCGACGGCCTCTTCTTCGGTCAGCCCGCCGGCGGCGACCCGCAGGTTCTCCAACACGGTGGTGGCGAAGATATGGGCGTCTTCGGCGATGAAGGCGACGGCGCCGGCTCGCTCCTCGGAGCTCAGCCCGGCCAGCGCCACCCCGCCCACTGTGACCGTGCCCGACAGCGGCTCGATCTGCCCGGCCAGGGCGGTCAGAAGCGTTGTCTTGCCCGCCCCGGAGGGGCCGACCAGCCCGATCGCCGCCCCCGGCGCCAATTCCAGGTCGACGCCTGAGACGACCGGGCGTCCTTCGGCCCAGCCGGCCGCCAGCCCCGAGGCCCTAAGGGTTCCGCTTGGCCCGGGGGCGGCCGGCCGGTTTGGCCCGGCTGAGCGGGGCCGGCCGGCCGGCGCGGCGGCCAGGGCGGCCGGCGGCGGGTCGCCGGCGGTGGCCAGCGCGACAATCCGGGCGGCGGCCGCACGCGACCGGAAGACCTGCGCGGCGGCGCCCGACAGGCCGGTCACCGACTCGAAGGCGGCCAGCGGCATGAGCACGATCACAGCCACCTCGGTCGCCGTGATGGCGCCGGCCCACCAGGCGGCGGCGGCCAAGACGAGCGTGGCGATCAAGGCCAGACCGGCGCCGACTTCGCCGACCGCCGCCGCCAAGGCCGACGGCCGGGCCACCCGGTCGCTGGCCCGGGCCAGCCGCCTCTCCTGTTCCTTGAGCGTGCCAAGGGCCTGGCCGAGCTGTCCGCCGACGCGCAATTCGGAGGCGTACTCAATTATCCCGAGGGCGGAGGCGGACACGTCGGCGCGGGCGGCCGAGGCCATCGACTCGGACGCCCGGGCGGCCCGGAGGGTGGCCAGCGGACCGCCCACCGCGACCAGGGCCAGGCATCCGAACACGGCCAAACCCGCCACCGGCAAGATCGCCGCCGCCGCCAGACTCGAGCCGACTATCAGCACGGCCGCGACCAGGACCGGGATGATGCCGCGGACCACCAGGTCGCCGACGTCGTCGATGTCGGCGCCGACGCGGGCCAACACGTCGCCGCGCCTGAAGGCGGCCGCCCCGGCGCCCGAACCGGCCGCCATCCG
>JAITKC010000214.1 GCA_031278665.1 Bifidobacteriaceae bacterium
CTCTTAGCCTGGGGCGCAGGTTGACTTTGAGGTCGTCGATGATCTCTAACTGCTCCAATGTGCTGAGCCGCTCGGTCACATCGTTACTGTCGCCGTATTCGTCCAGACCGGTGGCGTCTAAGAAATCGCTCCAAGCCGAATCGACGGCGCGGTCCAGAAGCTCTTGGTCCGGCAGGGATTCGCCCGGCCGCTGGCGAAGCAGGTGGCCGTCCAACAAGCGCAAAATCGCCGCGCGGGTCAATCGGTCGATCACATAAGGCTCGAAGAAGTCGCGGCCGACGGACAAACGGGAGAAACCGAGCGCGCGGAAAGGCGCCCGGTCCTTGACCGCGCCCGGGCGGGTCGAGGACAGATTCAGGCGGTCATGGCCGCCGGCCGCTATGGCCGCGCCGTTGGCGATGTCGTAGTTGACTATCTCTTGGGTCATCGCCTCGTTGAGGGCGAGTTCGGCCAGGGAACGGCCGACGGTCTTATAGACGTCATCGGGCTTCGCGAACCTCACGTTGCCGTTGCCGCGGCCGACTAATAACACCGTTGTCGGCGCCGCCGGGCCAAGCGGGTAGGCGACGCCGGCCGCCTGGTACAACAAGGCGCGGGCTGGCTGGACGCTGCCCTGGGGCACCGACCAAGTGGCGTTGGTGACCTCGTTCAAGGCCATGAAAGTGTTCGGCGCCACCCCGGGCTCCATAGTGCCGTCCGAGCCGGTGAACACTTCGGGTGTGAAGATCAGCGATATGACCTGTTTCAGCCCCTTCGCCCGCAATATGGCGCAAACGTCCAGAAACAGACCCGAACCCGAGCCGCCGGAAACAGAGCCGACCACGAACGCCACCGGTTGGCCGGCGACCGGATTGATCGGCACGTCGCCGGAGAGCAACTGGATGTTGTTCAGTTGCTGCGCCACCTCGGCCTCCGCCACCGCTCTGAGCGCGCCCTGGATCTTCTGGTCGACCTTCTCCAAACTCTGTAACGAGCAAACCCGGCCGATGCCGCGGAACTGGCCGGCCCCGCTCGAAATGTTGACGCTGGCGCCGACGACCTGCGGCGGGAAAGGCTGCCAACAGTCCCAAGCCTGGTAGCGCAGGGCACTATCCGGCGTCGCGTCCGCCACCCGCTGGTTCAGGCTGACGGCGTAATTGGCATAAGTGCTCTGGCGATCGGTCAGCGCCGCGTAGTCCGTGCGCGGCACCGCGTCCAAGAGGTCCTCAGACCGGGCGTCGGAGTCGGCCGGCACGTCGACATGGATGAATTGCCACCCGCGCGGGATTCCGCCGTCCCATCCGATTCGCCCAAGCTGATTCTTCAGCGTCTGGCGGATCACGCCGAGGGTTTTGCCGCCGGAGCCGCCCACGCCGATGAAGACGAACGGGGTTAGTGCCATCGCGATGGTCCTTTCAATCGAAGAGGGGGTTTGAGGGTAGCGATTGATTCCCATCCGAGGCGTCAGGGGGCTGATCGACCGGGTCGGCTGGGTCTAGATAGGAGTCCGATTCGCGCTGCCAGACATCGCTGATTCTGTACCAATCGATATTTCTCATAGTCAATCGGTGCGCGTAGGAACTGTCGACGAACTCCGCCGGGGCGCCGCGGCGGAGGAAAATCAACTCCGCCCGCACGCCGCGACCGGGTTTGGCGAGTTCCGAATCGGCCGCCACAACCAGGGCCACGAAGCCCAATCCGGGACTGACGTCGGCTTCGCGGTCGCCGCGAATCGGCCCGTGGACCGAGGACATTATCTTGTGCCCGGCCGGGGCGATGGCCCGGAAAGTCGGAACGCCAAACGGGTTGAGCGTGCCGCGCGCCCGGAAGCCGATATTCAGCACCGAGAACTTGCGCCGGTTGCGGATGGGGCCGGTGATGGCGGCGACGTCTTGGTCCAAGAAGACGTCGAGCAGCCGCCCGCCCCGGTCTTCGGCGCCCTCGGCGCGCTTTGGGACTCCATCTGTTATGACAATCGGCACGCGGCCGACGGTCAAACCGCTGGTCTCGAACTTGGCGGTGACAATATTGGCCAGGCCCATGGCCGCCAACGGCAGCAAAACCGACAGGGCGGCGACAATCAGCAGAACCAAGATGGCGACGGGCGCGTTGAGCGGGTCGGAGAAGCGCCACTCCACCGGGATCTCATAGCGGGCCTCCTGCGAGGGGCGGTCGGCCGTCGCGGCGCTGTGGAGGACAACCGGCAAGCGGGCGGCGCCCGCCCCCTCGGCCGCCTTATTGGGCGTCACGCTGACTGTGACCTGGGCGCTTGCCCCGGTTTGCAATTCCACGCAGGTTTCGGAGATGACCGGCTGGGTGCCGGCGGCCTCTTGGGGAACCCGCACGTCGACGAACGGCTCGAAACAGACCTTTGTCGGGCCCTCCGAAGAGCCGGTCAGGCTCACAGTGGCCGATGCCGTCTTGACCTTCTCAGCCGTGCCCAAATCGATCACGTCCGAGGGGCTGACGATGGGAAACTCCTTCGAAAGCGCCAGGACCAGCGCAAACTGACCGGACAGCGGGGCCAGGGCCAGACCCGATTGAGTGGTCAAGTCCAATTTGAGCGACAATTCGATCCGGGCGTCAGTCGGCCGCGACTCGATCTGGACGGCCACCTGGCCGCCCTCGATCGCGGCCGCGGCCTTCAGCGGCTGGCCGTCCGGGCCGATCGCGGACGCCCCCACGGCCGCGTTCTGAAATAACGTCAAGTCGGTCGCCACGCCATCGGGACCGACCGCCGCCACCATGACCTTGTCGGTCAGGCCGGCGGCGAGCTGCTGGTTTGGATCGGCCAGGGCGAAATGCAGGTCGTGGAAGACGCACATCTGCCGGTCGGCGGCGGTCGTGACCGGATCGGTGATAAATCCCCAATTGCCCGCGCCCTTCCCGGGCGGCAGCGAGACCTCGAAAGTCACATAGTCGTCATCGGACTGGGCCGTGACCTGGTACCCGTCCTGGGCTGTCGTCCCATCCAAGCCGGCGCTGATGGCGGTTCCGTCCGGGGCGTCCAAGCGCAGCGCCGTCGCCCGGCTCGAAGTCTGGGCGGTGACCCGGAAGCGACGCACGCCCGGGTCGACCAGCCCGGTCGCGGCGTCGACTTCGGCGCAGCCCTCGACCAAGTCGACAAGCGAGCGGAAAATGCGCTTCAAGCCCGCCGGCTCGCCAACGTCCAGATAAGCGCCTGGCGCCCAATCGGTCGGCACCGGGACGGTGCCGCAAACCTCGCCGGCGCCGGCGCCCTC
>JAITKC010000265.1 GCA_031278665.1 Bifidobacteriaceae bacterium
GCCACCCTCGGATCGCGTTCCCCCTTCGACCCCCCCGGCACGGGCGGCGCCGCCGGCGGCGCCTGGGTCCGCGCCGGCGCCGCCGAAACCGCCACCGGCGGCGGCGGCCACGTCACCACCCCCTCCAACACCACCGTCATACCCCGCACCACCACGTCGCCCTGGTCCAACACCAACACCCCGTCCCTGCCCGGAGTGACCAACTTGAAGAAGTTCACCACGTTCTGCCCGAACAAGTTCGACGCCTGCGTCGGCAAACGCCCCGCCAAATCCGTGTAACCAATAATCTTCACGCCATTCGCGGTCGTCACCAACTCCCCCGCCCTCGACCCGGCCACATTCCCCCCACTCGCCGCCGCCATATCGACCACAACCGAGCCCGGCCTCATCGAGGCGACCATCTCCTCCGTCAACAACCTCGGCGCCGGGCGGCCCGGGATCAACGCCGTCGTCACCACAATATCGACGTCCCTGACCTGCTCGGCGTACATCCGCCCGGCCGCGGCCGCGTAATCAGCCGACGCCTCCCTCGCATAACCGTCAACCGACTCCTGCGCCCGCGCCTCCACCCCGACGAACTCCGCCCCCATCGACTCGACCTGCTCAGCCACCTCCGCCCGGATATCCGTCGCCCGCACCACCGCCCCCAACGCCCGAGCCGCCCCGATCGCCGCCAAACCCGCCACACCAGCCCCCGACACGAACACCCTCGCCGGCGGCACCTTCCCCGCCGCCGTCACCTGACCGGTGAAAAACGACCCGAACACCCCAGCCGCCTCGATCACCGCCCGATACCCGGCGATATTCGCCATCGAACTAACCACATCCAAAGCCTGAGCCCGCGAAATCCTCGGCACCGAATCCATCGCCACCACCGTCACCCCAGCCGCCGCCAACCTCTTCAACAACTCCGGGCTGCTCGGCGCCCCGATCAACGACACCAACACCGCGCCCGGACGCAACAACCCCACCTCCGCGTCACTCGGCGCCTCCACATTGACAACCACATCCGCGCCCCACACCACCTCACGCGAAACCACCCCCGCCCCCGCCTCCGCGTACAACCCATCCGGGAAACACGCCAACACCCCCGCCCCCGACTCAACCACCACCGAATAACCCAACCTCACCAACTGCGCCACCGACCCCGGCGACACCGCCACCCGACGCTCACCACCAACCGACTCCCTCGGCACACCAATCAACATGAAACTGATCCCTTTCCTTGAACGTTTTGGCCCCGCCCCCGACTTGCCGGTCTGGTGTCCCGGCCCGCCCGGAGCGGGTTTGCGGCGGCGGCGCCGTTGGCGACGGCGTTCCAGGCGCAAGCGAAGGCGCCGCCGGCCGCGGTCGTGCGACCCGGCATCGATCAGCCGGGCTGTCAGCTCACCATCACAAGGCGACCGGTGACCTGGCCCGCCTCGAGGCGCGACAACCCTTCCGGTATCTGCTCGAACGCGATCTCCGTGACCTCGGGAGCTATCTCGCCAGCCGCCATGAGCTCATAGACGGCGGCGATGTCCTGGACGGTGCCGCCCATCGAGCCCAACAAGGACTTGTTGGCGAGCAAACTTGTCGCGTCAAACACCAGCTCCGGGTTGCCTATGCCGACCTGGACAACAGTTCCGCCCGGGCGAACGGCGTCGAGAGCCTTGCCGGTGGTTCCAAAGCCGGCGAAGTCGACCGCCAGGTCCAGATTTGACCCCGCCCAATCCGCCGCGTCGGCCACCACGCTGGCCACGCCGGCGGCTCTGATCAGCGGCCAAATGTCTTGTTTGGGCTCCGCCACACACACTTCGGCGCCCTTGAGGACTGCCACTCTCGCGGCGATCTGTCCCAGGCCGCCGAATCCGATTATGCCGACCCTCCAGCCAGGCTGGAGTCCGCCGCGGACCATCAGGGCGTGGTAGGAAGTCATGCCGGCGTCGGTGGCGGCGGCGCCCAGCGCCCAGCTAATCGAATCCGGGATTCTGATCAAGTCTTCAGGCAGCCCCTTGTATTTGTCGGCGAAGCCTCCGGGGGCTAAGAATCCGGGAATCGGCGCCGCGCCGGAGGGGCAAACGCCCACCCGGTCGCCTATTCGCCACCCGGCGACATCGGGCCCAACGGCCGCGATCCGGCCGGCGATCTCGTGCCCCAGGGTGAGCGGCAAGGGCATGATCGCGCCCATCGCCGGGTCGGTCATGAAGCCGATGTCGGAATGGCAAAGGCCGCAGGCTTTGACGTCGATCACGACCTCGCCGGGGCCGGCCACCGGGGCCGGCACTTGATTGAGCGCGAGGGGAAGATTGGTCCCGGTGAGTTGGTAGGCTCTCATGTCTTGTGCTCCTTCTAAATCATGTTGCGATTATTGGTTCTTGAACCGCGCCGACCCGGGCGATTGTTTCGCCCGGGCCCCGCGGCCCACGCCGACCGATGACCGGCGCCGACTTTTCGTCACTGCGTTTTACTTCGACTTCTCGTTGCGTCCCGGCCGGGGACGGCCGCGACTGGCGACGGGCGCCCAACCGCGGGCCGGGCAAACCGCCGAGCCGCGGCTAGGCGGCATCGGCCTTGTCCTGGGCGGCCGGCTGCCCGGCGCGCGCGATCGGCTGCAGGAACAACCCCAGCACCAACAGCACCAAAGCCGTCCCGATGGCGATCATCAGCGCGATCGGCATGCCGTCGGCCGGCCCTTTGATTCCGATGACCGTGGTGAACACGGCCAGGCCGAAGCCTCCGCCGATGGTCTGGGCCAGTTGGACAACCGAGTTGCCCATCACCCGAATATCCTCCGGCAGCTGGATTTGCGGCGCGGTGGCGAAGGTGACGCCCTGCTGACAGTTGTACACGCCGACCACCAGCATGATCGCGTAGAGCAGCCACAGTTTCATGTCCGGTTTGATGACCAGGGCCAGGAACACGGTGATGCCAATCCGAATCAGCGTTCCCAACGTCAGAACGCCGCGGGCGTTGCCGGCTTTGCCGATCGCCTTGCCGAACAGCGGCCCCAGGAACAGCCCGACCGCCGCGATGGCCGTCGAGGTCAAGGCCGCCTGCGTGGCGGTCCCCTCCATCACATAGATCACATAGGTCGGGATGAAGAAGAACACCGCCATGCCGGAGAAGACCCCCAGCGCGTTACTCGAGGCGAGCAGCAGCGTGTTGCGGTTGCGCAGCACGGACATTGGCAGCACCGCTTTGTCGCCTTTTTTGCGCACGATGACGATCAGGGCGATCAGGCTTAGGGCCGCCACCACCAGCATCAGGTTGTTGCCAAGGGTTCCGAACGGCAGGTAGGCCTCCCCCGAAGAAGACGGGCCGAGCGACAGCGACAGCACGATGCCGCCCATGAACAGCGTCAGCACAATACAGCCGGGCAGGTCGAAGCGGGTGGCCGAGCCGGCCCCCATGGCCGCTCCGTCCGAGCGGGAAACGCGCAATCCGACAAAGGACACGGCCGCGGCTGCGAACAACAGCCCGGCGGTGGTCAGGAAGACGGCCCGCCAGGACACGTTGTCGATCAGGAAGCCGGTGACGGCCGGCCCGATCAGCATCCCGACCGCCTGGATGGTGCCGACCACGCCGAGGAGCGTGCCGGACCGCTCTTGGCTGTACATATCTCGAATCATCGAGTATCCGATGACGTAGACCCCGGCCGCCAGGAAGGCCCAGAACACGCTGGCGATGACGATCGTCATCATATTCGGGGCCAGCCCCCGGGCCAGGCTGACCACGCCGCCGACCACCATCGACGCGACGAAGAGGAGTCGTTTGTCGGCGGGGTTGCGGGCGCCGATGAAACCGTACAAGGGCATGGCGACCATCGACAGCAGCCCGGCGATAGTCGATGCGAGCGGGTAGAGGGCCGCGCCGCCGATGCCCTTGGCGGCGGCCGGCAAGGCCGTCGCCAACCCGGAGGACGCGAATATCGCGCCGAATAGCCCGAGGTAGACACCGATCAACGTGATCGACTTCTTGGCCGGCGCGGCGGTCTGGAATGGATTCATGAGATTAGGCCTCTCAGACGGGGGTGGGGGTGACACTGCGGATGCGCGGCCCCACCGGGCCGGCCGCGCCACCCCGCGCCGTTCGCCCCCGCGCGGGGTGGTGGCCGGACCGGCGTCAGGCCGGCGCGGCGCGAATCGCCGTCAGGCTTGGGCTTGTTTGGCCATCTTCATTTTGAGTTGAAGCAGCTCCGGATCCGGCCCGCGGGCGATGGTCGAGCCGCCGTCGAGCACGAACTCGAGGCCGGCGACGAACTTGGCCTCGTCCGAGACCAGGAAGGTGATGGCGTTGGCCGTCTCCCAGACCGTCTTGCGACCGCCCTTGAGCAGGACCGACGCGTCGTGTCTGGCGACCGCCTCGTCCTGGTCTATGCCGCCCTGGAGATATTGCACGCCCTCGGTGCCCATGATGCTCGCCACCTGGCCCAGGACCAGCGTGTTGATGCGCACCCCCATCGGGGCGTAGTAGCGGGCAGACAGTTCGCCCCACTTGTTCATCGCGGCCTTGGATAGCGCGTAGAACCCGTAGCCGACGTGGACGCCGGTGCCGTTTTGGCGGCTGGCGATCGACGACACGTTGACGATCGCACCGCCGGTTTCTTGTTCGGCCATGATCGGAGCGCATTCCAGCGTGCACCAGACGCAGCCGACCAGGTCGACGTCGAACAATCGGTTGACGGCGTCAAGGGTGGCGGTGTTGGTCTCAAAGTCGAACTCAAGGGTGATGCCGACGTTGTAAACCATGATGTCGATCCGGCCGTACTTGTCTTTGACGTCCTGGAAGAGCTTGGCGCATTGGTCTCGGTCGACCACGTCCATGGCGTAGGCCCAGCCCTTGCCGCCTTCTTTGGCGATCATGTCGATTGTCGTCTGGGCTCTGTCAAGGTGCCTGGCGACGGCGACGACTGTGGCGCCGTGACGGGAAAGGCCGAGACAGGTGGCGCGCCCGTTGCCAAGACCTGGCCCCGGCGACTGCCCGCCGCCGACAACTACCGCTACTCTTCCTGACAAATCGTGTTCCATTGCAAAATCCCTCCGTTGGAATCTGCCGGGGCCGAGCATCGACGTCGGCCCGGATTGGTTGGAACGCTATTCCCGCAGGTGGGGGGCGACAACTGGCAATCGCGCGGGAACGTGCCAGTTTCGGGCAGGGCGGCGAAAGCGTGCGACAATCGCACATTTAGGCGGACCTGTCAGACTTGCCGCCGGTCAAGGCTGGTCAGGGCCGGTCAAGCTGGTCAGGACTGGTCAGGGCTTGGCGGCGGCGGTCTCAGGCGGGCTGGACTCAACCTGGTCGCCGGGGCTCGGCGCGCCGGTCGAAGGCGATGGGGTGGCCGATGCCGGCGGCCCGCTGCCGCTCGGCGACGGTTCGGAGCTGGGCTCCGCGCTCTCGTCGGGATTGTCCGGCGTGGCCTCGCCGGCGGACGGCGTTGGCGTCGCGTCCTCGCTTGCCGTCGGCTCCGGTTCGGACGGCGACGGCTCAGCGGATTCGGTCGCACTAGGCGGCGCCGATGTGGCCGGTTCGACCGGCGCGCTGGACGGCGGGGCCGACGGTGGCCGCGATATCGCCGGACGATTGATAAACGTGGTCCGGCGGTCCGACTCGTTCCCGGTCAACTCTTCCGCGATCGTCTTGCCCAAGAACACCTCGACCACTGTGACCACCATCATGATCAGCAAGAACACAGCCAAGCCGAGAGCCATCAAGGCCTTGAAGGGTCCGTACCGGGCGATCAGGTCCGCGAGCCAGTGGGCGCTGGCCGGATCCGGCGCCCCAGCCGCCGCTTCGGCGCGGTCGCCTCCCGCGGCGTCGGCCTCGCCTGGCGTTTCCGCCCCGCCCGCGGCGTCGGCCTCGCCGCGCGCTTCCGCCCCGCCCGCGGCATCGCCCTCGCCGCGCGCTTCCGCCCCGCCCGCGGCATCGCCCTC
>JAITKC010000268.1 GCA_031278665.1 Bifidobacteriaceae bacterium
TGCCTCTGACTTATATCGTGGTGGGGCTGCTGATCCTGATGACCCTGATTCTGGTGGCCGCCGACTTGCTCAACCCGCTCGAGTTATAACCCGCCGGCGCGGCAGTTTCGGCGCCCGGTCGGGCGCCCGGCGTCCGGGACCGCGCGCGGCGCGCCGAACGCCAACCGGCGCGCGTTCGCGCGTCTCGCGGGCGGCATCGGACAGGCCGGACACGGGCGGGGCGCCTGGCATACTGGCATGGTGCCGGTCTCGCTGGGAATGCCTGAAATGCCCCTGCGCTTGGCGACGCGGCGGCCGTCGCGCGGCATCCGGGTGGGCGATGTGCCGGTCGGCGGCGGCGCCCCGATCTCGGTTCAGTCGATGACCACCACGCTGACCGCCGACGCCGACGCCACGCTGCGCCAGATCGCCGAATTGACGGCGGCCGGCTGCGACATCGCGCGGGTCGCGGTGCCCTCGCAGGACGATGCCGACGCGCTGGCCACAATCGCCCGGCGCTCGACTATTCCAGTCATCGCGGACATTCATTTCCAACCGAAATACGTCTTCGCCGCGATTGACGCCGGTTGCGCGGGAGTGCGGGTCAACCCCGGCAACATTCGCAAATTCGACGACCAAGTGGGCGCGATCGCCCGGGCCGCGGCCGGGGCAGGCGTGTCGTTGCGGATCGGCGTGAACGCGGGATCGCTGGAGCCGTCGCTACTTCGCAAACACGGCAAGGCGACGCCCGAGGCGCTGGTCGAGTCGGCCGTCTGGGAGGCGTCCTTATTCGAGGACGTCGGTTTTCACGACTTCAAGATCTCGGTCAAACACCATGATCCGGTGGTGATGATCCAGGCCTACAGACTGCTGGCCGAACGCGGCGACTGGCCGCTGCACCTGGGCGTGACCGAGGCTGGTCCGGCCTTTCAGGGCACGATCAAGTCTGTGGCGGCCTTCGGGGCGTTGCTCGGCCAAGGGATCGGCGACACCATCCGGGTGTCCTTGTCGGCCCCGCCGGTTGAGGAAGTCAAAGTTGGCACGGCCCTGCTACAGGCCCTTGGCCTGCGCAAACGCGAGTTAGACATAGTGTCCTGCCCGTCTTGCGGGCGCGCCCAGGTCGATGTTGTCACCCTGGCCGAACTGGTCAACGAGGGACTCAAAGATGTCAAAGTGCCGTTGCGGGTGGCCGTGATGGGATGTGTGGTCAACGGTCCCGGCGAAGCCCGCGAGGCCGATCTGGGCGTCGCCTCCGGCAACGGCAAAGGACAGATCTTCATCCGCGGCGAGGTGGTCCAAACCGTCCCCGAGGACCAGATTGTCGAGGTGCTCCTGGCGCGGGCTCGCGCCATGGCGGCCGAAATCCAGCCGCAGGCCGGGCTGGCCGGCGGCGAGGTTCCGGCGGACGCGGTTGGCCGAGTCGGCCGCGCCGGGCCGGCCGACGGCGGCGGGGATTGCGGCGCGGCGGGCGGCGCGGCGGGCGGCGCAGACGGCGGCGGCGCGGACGGCGGCGCGGACGGCGGCGCGGACGGCGGCGCGGACGGCGGCGTCAGGGTTTTCGTCGCCGGCCGCTAGGCCGCCGGCCGGCCGGGCGTTCGCCTGGCCGGGCCAGGCTTGGTCCGCGGGTCGCGCGCGCGGGTCGCGGCTCCGGCGGGGCGCGGGACCCCGCGCGGTCGGCTTTGTCCGGGCCTTGGAGTCCCTAAGGCGCGCCTGGCCGGGATGGTGATTCTAGGATTGCCATGATGGCTGACGCGCGAACGCTTCGACTGGGCTCGCCCCGACGCGGCCGCGCGCGCCTGCTTGACCGATCGCAATACCAGGCCGCCTTGGCTTTCTGCCGCTCGCTGGGCGCCGACGGGGTGATGGTCGGCCACCGCGTCGAGGCGGCGCTGGCGGTTCCGGCCGCCGCCGGCGAGTTGTGGGTCGTCGAAGAACCCGGCCGCCGCGGTCCGGGCCAAGCCTTGCGAGAGGATCACCTGCGTAGTCTGTTTTGGACCACCGGGTCGCTGATGCCGGTGGGGGTGGACTCGGACGCCGCGGCGGCCTTCGCGTCGGTGGTGCGCCACCGCGGCGGCCGTTTCGCCTCGATGGTGGGAGACGCGCACATGGTTGACGCGCTCTGGCGGCAGCTGTCGCCGGTCTGGCCGCCGGCTCGGGCGTATCGCCGGTCCCAGCCGCTGATGGCGATTAGCCAGCCCGCCCTGGGGGCCGCCGATCCGTTGGTGCGGCCGGCCGCACCCGAACACCTGGACGCCTTGGTGCCGGCCTGCTGGGCCATGTTCACCGAGGAGTTGGGGTTCCCGCCGCCCGGGCCCGAGGTGTCCTATCGCGCCCACGTCGCGGGCCAGATCGGGCGCGGGGCCCTGTTGGCCCGCCTCGACCCGGACAGCGGCGAAGTCGTCTTCAAAGCCGAATTGGGTGCCTCGTGCGGCCAATGGGTGCAAGTCCAAGGTGTCTGGACCAACCCGGCCTATCGCGGCCGGGGGATCGCCAAAGCCGGCATGGTCTCGGTGGTCGAGCACGCCCGGCAGCGCGGCTGGAGCAGAGTGTGCCTCTATGTCAACGACTTCAACGCCCCGGCTCTGGCCGTCTATCGCGCGGTCGGCTTCGATCAGATCGGCACCTGGGCGACAGTCCTGCTCTAATCCGGAAGTGGCCTGTCGGCGCCGGCCAGGGGGTTGCTTTCAATGTGATGTCCGGTCACGCCGTCAGCCGCCCGAACCAGGCCGCCTGGGCCGCGCCTCCCGGCCCGGCGCGGGGCCCCGGCGCGGGCCCCTGGCGCGGGCCCTGGCGCGGGCCCCGGATGAGCCCGGGGGCGAATGGTCGCTAAGGTTTAGGGCGTGCTGCGCATGTCGAATCTGTTTGTCAAGACCCTGCGGGAAGACCCGGTCGAGGCCGAGGTCGCGTCCCACAAATTGCTGGTGCGGGCGGGTTATATCCGCCGCCAGGCGCCGGGGATTTACGCCTGGCTGCCGCTCGGGCTGAGAGTTTTGGCGAAAGTCGAGGCGGTTGTGCGCGATGAGATGAACCGGATCGGCGGCCAGGAGGTTCGGTTCCCGGCGCTGCTGCCGGCCGAGCCGTATCAGGCGTCGGGGCGCTGGACTGATTACGGCCCGAACATGTTCCGGCTGCGGGACCGCAGGCAGACCGACATGGTGCTGGCCCCAACCCATGAGGAAGTCTTCACGCTGCTGGTCAAGGACATGTGCTCGAGTTACAAGGACCTTCCCCTGGTGATCTACCAGATTCAGACGAAGTATCGCGACGAGGCCAGGCCCCGGGCGGGTCTGCTGCGCGGGCGCGAGTTCATAATGAAGGACGCCTACTCGTTCGACCTGGACGAATCCGGCCTGGACCGCGCCTACGACGACCAACGCCGCGCCTACCAGCGTATTTTCGACAGGCTCGGCTTGGACGTGGTGATCGTTTCGGCGATGTCCGGCGCGATGGGCGGATCGCGCTCGGAGGAGTTCTTGTATCCCACGCCGATCGGCGAGGACACTTACGTGCGGTCGGCCGGCGGCTACGCCGCCAACGTCGAGGCGGTCTCCACGGTCGCCCCGCCGGGCCGCCCAATCGACGGTTTGCCGCCGGCTCGCGTGGAGCCTACCCCGAACACGACCACAATCGACTCTTTGGTCGACGCCGCCAACCGCGATCAACCGCGCGCCGACGGCCAGGCCTGGACCGCGGCCGACACCCTCAAGAACGTGGTCGTGGCGGTGACCAGGCCCGGCGGCGGGCGGGAATTGGCGGTCGTGGGGGTGCCCGGCGACCGCGAGGTCGACATGACCCGCCTGGCCGCCGCGCTATTCCCGTCCGAGGTCGAACCCGCCGCCGACGAGGACTTCGCCCGCCACCCGGAGTTGGTTCGCGGCTACATCGGCCCCCAGATCTTGGGCGTCAACGCCGTCGCGTCCGCCGATGCCGTCGCCCCGGTTTCGGCCGGTTCCGTCGCGTCCGGCGATGCCGTCGCCCCGGTTTCGCCCGGTTCCGTCGCGTCCGGCGATGCCGTCGCCCCGGTTTCGGCCGGTTCCGTCGCGTCGGCCGATGCCGTCGCCCCGGTTTCGGCCGACCCCGCGGATCGCGCCGCCGCCGACGATTCGGCCGCCGAAGCCGGCCCGGCCGGCGCCGTGCCGTATTTCCTGGACCCCCGCGTGGTGGCGGGAACGGTTTGGATCACCGGCGCCAACCGGGCTGGCCACCACGTCTTCGGACTGGTCGCGGGACGCGATTTCGCGGCCGCCGGCCAGCCGGGGCAGCCAATTGTCGACGCCGCCGAGGTCCGGGCCGGCGATCTCGCCCCCGACGGCTCCGGGCCGTTGGAGATGGCGCGCGGAATCGAACTGGGCCACATCTTCCAATTGGGGCGCAAGTACGCCGAGGCCCTCGATCTCAAGGTGCTGGACCGGAACGGCAAGCGGACGACTGTGGTCATGGGATCCTATGGGGTCGGCGTGACCCGGTCGGTGGCGGCGGTGGCGGAGAAGTTCCATGACGACCGCGGCTTGATTTGGCCCGCCCATTTGGCGCCGGCCCACGTCCACGTCGTCGCCACAGGCAAGGACCCGGGCGTCTTCACGGCCGCCGCCGCCTTGGCGGACGCCCTGGAGGAGTCCGGTCTGGAGGTCCTTTACGACGACCGTCTCCGCGAGTCGGCCGGCGTCAAGTTCGCCGACGCCGAGTTATTGGGCGTGCCATACATTCTGGTGGTCGGCCGCGGGCTGGCGTCCGGGTTGGTGGAGTTCCGCGACCGGGCTTCGGGCGCGATCACGGACTTGCCGTTACACGATGCCGCCGCTCAAGTCGCCAAGACGGTCGACGCCGCGTTGGCCCGGGGCGCGGCGGCCGGATGAGAACGCCCGGCGCGTCCGGCGTCGCCGCCTAAGGCGCCGTCGACGCCGCGTTGGCCCGGGGCGCGGCGGCCGGATGGCAATGCCCGGCGCGGCGCGGGCGCTATTGGAGGAACGGCAAAGCGGGCAGTTTGGCGCCCCAACTGGCGGCTTGGACAAGTTGCCAGGTCAGCATGGGTTCGGCGGCGGAGCCGCCGGGGGCCGCCGCGTAGTGGCTGGCCAGCGCCAACTCGGCGGCGGCCAGACGTTCGCGGGCGGCCTGTGGGTCGGCGGTCGGCGGGCCCAGCGCATAGGCCGCCTGGCGGGGGTCGGGCTGGCCCGACAGGGCGACCAAGACCTCGGCGCGGTCGCGGTGGAGCGCGGCGGCGGCCGCCAACTCGGCGCTGACCGCGGCATCGGACACCTGCGCCGCCAAGTGCTCGCCGACAAATCCGGCCTGGTCTTCGGCCAGGGCGAGGTCGGTCAGCAGAGCCGGGTCGAGCGCGGCCAGATCTTCGGCCGCAGGCGGCGAGCCGGCGGCCCAGGAGCCGAAGAGGATGGCCTCGTCGGCGGCGGCGGCGCGGGCGATGGCGGTGGCCAGGGAGGCGGCGTCATCGGCGGCGTCGCCGGAGCCGGCCAGGCGGACGGCCAGGGCGCGTGTCCGCGTCAAGTCCCGCCGCAGGGTCGCGGGCTGGCATTCGGCGTTTGAGGGGTTGGCGCCGGGGCCGGTCGCCGCCGGGCCCCAGGCCGCGGCGAACCGCTCAAACCAGTCCGGGGCGTGGGCGGCGAGCAAGTCGAGCCCGGTCGGCTCGAACTCGGGAGGCGCGGCGGCGGCGCAGGCGGCGGCCATCGACTCCAGACCGGCCAAGGCGGCGATCAGATTGCGGCTGTCGGCGGCCGGGGACTCGGTCGCCGGGGTCGGTTGGGGAAGAGTTGCGGCGCAGGCGGCGAGGGTCGCGACCAGGGCGGAGCAGGCCGCCCCGAGCGGCCAACGACTTTTGGACATCGCATTGATTGTGGCACTTAGTAGACTCTTGGCCCAATAGGGATCGCCGCCGCCACCAGAAGCGGACAGCTAAAGCCAACGGCAGAAGCGAACGGCGCCGGCGAACGGGACAAATGAACACGACAAGTGAACAGGACAAGTGAACAGGCCCTGATCCAGGGCCAGCTCGGGGAGGCGGATCGATGGACATCAACATGACCGAACTGCGGTCTTTGGAAACCGAACGGGATATTCCGCTCAAGTTCCTTATACCGGCGATTGAACAAGCCATGCAGTTGGCTTATGAGAAGACTCCGGGCGCCCAGGAGCACTCGCAGGTCAGGCTGGATCCCCAGTCCGGGCACGTTACGGTCTGGGCGCAGGAGCGCGACGAGGACGGCGCGCTGGTCCGCGAATGGGACGACACCCCGAAGGACTTCGGGCGGATCGCCGCCGCGACCGCCCGCCAAGTGATCCTGGCGCGGCTGCGCGACGCCGAGGACACGGTGCTGATCGGCACTTTCCAGACGCGCGAGAACGATGTCGTGACCGGCTCGGTGGTCCAATCGCGCGATCCCCGCATGCTTCATGTCGACTTGGGCGGGGTCGAAGGCGTCCTGCCCGGACACGAGCAGATTCCGGGCGAGACGCTCAGCCACGGCGACCGGGTCAAGGTGCTGGTCCAAGAGGTCAGCCGGGGGCCGAAGGGGCCGTCTATCACTTTGTCCCGGTCCCATCCGATGCTGGTCAAACGCCTTTTCGCGCTTGAGGTGCCGGAGGTGGCGGACGGGCGCGTGGTGATCGCGTCGATCGCCCGCGAGGCCGGGCACCGCACCAAGATCGCGGTCAAGGCGAATGAGCCGGGGTTGAACGCCAAGGGCGCTTGTATTGGGCCGATGGGCGGGCGCGTCCGAGCGGTTATGGCCGAATTGGGTCCGGAGAAGATCGACATTGTCGACTATTCCGACGACCCGGCCGCCTTCGTGGCGGCGGCGCTGTCGCCGGCGCGGGTGACGGCGGTCGAGATTGTGGACGAGAAGACCCGCACCGCCCGAGCCGTGGTGCCGGACTTCCAGTTGTCGTTGGCGATCGGTCGCGAAGGCCAGAACGCCCGGTTGGCGGCCAAGTTGACCGGTTGGCGGATCGACATCCGCTCCGACGCCGCCGCCCGCGAGCCCGGACCGCCGCCCCGCTGACCCACCCCGTGCGGGATCCCGCAAGGCGATAGGCTCTCTCGCGGCCAGCGCGCAAAGTGGCTTTGGGTATTTCGGCTCAAATCAGGCGCGCCGGGGCCTTTCGTCCCGATAGCCTCGACAGGTCGGCTGACCCTTCGGCCTGCTCTCGCCCAAGAGACCGATCTGCGAATGAGGAATATGGCATGCCTTCATTTTCGTTCCTCCGAACTAATCAGCGCGCCCATGTCGCGATGACGCGATTGCGCTGGACCAAGCCTTTCGCCATGTTGGCGGCCGCCGCCGTGGCGCTGACCGGGGTGACTGTGCTCCAGTCGCTTGGCTCCGGCAAGGGCGCCTGGGCCGAAGGCCCGCCGGTGGACCCCGCGCGCTCGCAGGTGACGTTCGATCCGGCGCCGGATCCAAACAGCCCGCAGCCGACCGGCGACCAGGGCGGCTACGCCTTCACAGTGGTGGCGGCCGGCCTGGACGGATTTGTCGCCGTGGGCGCGGCGCTGCGGCTGCGGATCGAGTCCCTTGACGGCAGCGAAGGCGCCATTGAGCTGTCGACCGGGGGAGAGCCGGCCGGCGAGGTCGTGTGCCTCACCGACGGCGAAGGCAAATGCGCGGGCCGGGTCCGGGCCGACTATCCAGGCGAATACCAGTTCTCGGCCGCCAGCGACGAGAGCCCGGACGAGCTGTTCGCCGTCCAGCCCCTTTACTTCGCCCAGACCCACCCGGAGCCCGGACGCTCACTGGCCGCCATCACCAATGACGCCAAACAGCCCGCCAACCGCGACGACCCCGGCCTGACCGAGGCGGACTGGGGCCGCCAGGTCATCACCGTCAAGCTGATCGAAGAAGGCGGCGCCGCGTTGACGGGCCAGGCGGAGAAGCTGGCGGAGCGGGTCCGGGAGGACGACCCCTTCGGCGGCGACGGGCTTTACCTGACCGACTTGGAGGAATCGAAAGACAACCCGGGCCAGTACTCCCTCACCGTCCAGTCGGCATAGGCCGGCGGCCGCCGCCTGGAAGTGGTCTGGGCCGACGTCGAGAACCAATCGGAGTTCACCCTTTTCAGCAACCAAGAAACCGGCGAGACCGTCCTGGTCGCAGCCTTCGTCTACCCGCCCGTCAGCCCGGACGCCTCCTATCTGGAGGTCACCACCACGGACGCCCAAGGCCAGCCGCTGAACCTGAGGGTCGGCGAGAGCTACCAAGCCAAGGTCGTGGTCTGGGACTCCGCCAGGTCCAACCTCATCCCGAATCAGACGGTGGCCCT
>JAITKC010000109.1 GCA_031278665.1 Bifidobacteriaceae bacterium
CACTTCTGGACACCCGACCCGGCGAAGCTTGGCCCGGCCCCGGGCGAGTCGCCGCGAAACGCCTGGTCACCGGCCCGGGCCGGCCGGCGGCGGCAAACCGGCCGGGAAGCCGATGTCCAGAAACCCGCGCACGACTCCCCCGGCGCCGGCGTGCGGGCACTTCTGGACACCCGACCCGACCCGGCGAAGCTTGGCCCGGCCCCGGCTGCCCCCGACCCAGGCCAACACGCCGCGCGCCGACGACTTTGCTTAAACCCTGCCAGGCCCCGTGTTCCGGCCGGCAGGGCGCGGGGGGTTGAGGAAGTCCGCTAGACTGTCCCAGGCCGGGTCGCGAACCCGAGCGTTCCGCTTGCGCATTGGAGGGAGAAGCGATGGCTTCAAACCCGGTGCGGACCTGTGTGGGATGCCGCGAACGCGGTCCGCGCACCAACCTGATCCGGTTGGTCCTAGACTCCGCCGTCACCCCGGCGGTGATAGTCGTGGACCGGGGAAATGGTTTGCCGGGACGCGGCGCGTGGCTGCATCCCCGGCGCCAGTGCGTTGACCAGGCGATTAGCCGTAGGGTCTGGGCGCGGGCGTTCCGCCACCAAGGTGGCGTCGACGCGGACGCCTTGCACGGGTTGGTGAGACCGGACCGAACCGAGCCAGCGGGTGGGAAGACCAATGGACACACCATGAGTGCCCTGAGATGAGTACCCAAGACTAAACGGCGCGTTCCTGCCTTGGAACGGGCCAAGGACAGGAGCAAAGTGCAAAAGCAGCGCGTTTCCGCGCTCGCCAAAGAGCTTGGTGTGACGAGCAAAGAAGTTCTCGCCAAGCTGAAGGAGATCGGCGAGTACGTGACCTCCGCATCCTCAACTATTGAGGCCCCGGTGGTGCGCAAGGTGATGGAGGCCTTTCCGCCGCCGGCCCCGCCGGTGGACAAATCTGAGCCGCCAGCCCAGGTCGCGGATCAGCCCGCGGCCCAGGGCCCGGGCCAACCGGCGAGCCAACCCGCAGGCCAGCCAGTCGGCGAAGCGCCGGCCCCGGCCGCGTCGAGCCAGGCCGCGTCAGGCCAGGCCGCGTCAGGCCAGGCCGCGGCCCCGGCGGCCGCCTCGGCCGCGCCCGCGTCGGGCGCCCAGGCCGCCTCAAGCGCGGGTCCGGTTCAAGCCGGCGGCGGCCAAGGGTCCGCCCAGGGCGCCGATGGCGCGCGCCCGCCGGCCGCCAGTTCTGCGGCCAGCCCCGGACCGGCGCCGGGAATCGAATGGATCGAGCCCCCGCCGCCGACCGGTTCGAGTTCGACTTCGGGGACGGGACCGGGGCCGGATGGGCGGACTAGCGCGCAGGCGTCCGGCGGCGCCAGACCGGGACCGGCCCGGCCCGGTCCGCAGGCCGAGGCCTCCCGGCCCGGACCGGCCGTCGGCCAAGGCTCCCCGGCCGACACCGGCGAAGGCCTAGGCGGCGCCGGCGGCGCGGCCCCGGCATCGGGCGGCGCCGTTCGGCGACCGGCCACCGGCGGAACTGAAGTTCCCGGACAAGCGGCCCGGGGCTTGGACAGGGCGGGCGAAACTGGCGCGTCGCCCAGGCCTGGCGGACCGCGGCCGGGCGGACCGAGGCCGGGCGGACCCCGACCGGGCAACAACCCGTACAGCGCGTCGCAGGGAATGCGGCCGCCCAGGCCGGGCGGGCCGAGGCCGGGCAACAACCCGTTCGCCCCGTCCCAGGGGATGCCCCGGCCGGGCGGGCCCCGACCGGGCGGGCCCAGGCCGAGCCCCCGGATGATGCCGGGGCGCACTTCGCTTGGGCAGGGCGGCGGCGCGGCTGGCGCGGGCGCCAAGGGGACGGGGGCGCCCGGACGCGGGCGCGGCGGAACCGGCGCCGGGAGCGCAGCCGGTCCGGGGCGCGGCGCCGGCGGCGCCTTCGGCGGGCCCAGCGGTCGCGGCCGCGGGGTCGGCGGGCGCGGGCAGACGCAGGGCGCGTTTGGGCGCACCGGCGGGCGGCCGGCCAAAGGCCGCAAGTCGAAGCGGGCCAAACGCCAAGAGTTCGAGCAGGCGGACGCGCCGGTTTTGGGCGGCGTCAGGCTGCCGCGCGGAGACGGCTCGACCGTCATCAGGCTGCGCCGCGGCGCCTCGCTGACCGACCTCGGCGACAAGATTGGGGCCAACCCGGCCGCGTTGGTGACGGTGCTGTTCAATCTGGGGGAGATGGCCACGGCCACCCAGTCTCTGGACGAGGACACCATTGGCACGCTCGGAGCCGAACTCGGTTTTGTGATCGAGATCGTCTCGCCTGAGGACGAGGACCGCGAACTGCTCGACTCGTTCGACATCGATCTGCAGGGAGAACTCGACGCCGAGACCGAGGACGATCTGACGGCCCGGCCGCCGGTTGTGACGGTGATGGGCCATGTCGACCACGGCAAGACGAAACTGCTCGACGCGATCAGGCACACCAGCGTGGTCGAAGGCGAATCGGGTGGCATCACCCAGCACATCGGCGCCTACCAGGTGGTCACCGAACACGAGGGTCGGGACCGCGCCATCACCTTTATCGACACGCCTGGTCATGAGGCCTTCACCGCCATGCGGGCCCGCGGCGCCCAGGTCACCGACATCGCCATTTTGGTGGTGGCGGCCGACGACGGCGTCATGCCGCAGACAATCGAGGCCTTGAACCACGCCCAGGCGGCCGATGTGCCAATTGTGGTGGCGGTCAACAAGATCGACGTCGAGGGCGCCAATCCGGGCAAGATCAGGGCGCAGTTGACCGAATACAACTTGGTCGCCGAGGAATACGGCGGCGCCACAATGTTCGTGGACGTTTCCGCCAAACAGCGGATTGGGATTGACGACTTGTTGGACGCCATTCTGCTGACCGCCGACGTGGGCTTGGACCTGCGGGCCAAGGCCGACAAGGACGCCCGCGGCGTCGCCATCGAAGCCAACTTGGACCGCGGGCGCGGCGCTGTGGTGACCGCTTTAGTGCAATCCGGCACCCTGCGGGTGGGCGACGCGATTGTGGCCGGCACGGCCTACGGCCGCGTCCGCGCCATGTTCGACGAACACGGCGATCCGGTTGGCGAGGCCGCGCCCTCGCGGCCGGTTCAGGTGATCGGCATGACCTCGGTGCCGCGGGCCGGCGACGCCTTCCTGGTGGCGCCGGACGACCGCACCGCCCGCCAGATCGCGGAGAAGCGGGCGGCGGCCGAACGAGCCGCCACTTTGGCCAAACGCCGCAAGCGGATTTCGCTGGAGGACTTCACCTTGGCCCTCAAACAGGGCAAAGTCGAGACGCTCAACCTGGTCATCAAGGGCGACGTGTCCGGCTCGGTCGAGGCCCTCGAGGACGCCCTGCTCCAAATCGACGTCGGCGAGGGCGTCGATCTGAGGGTCATCCACCGCGGGGTCGGGGCCATCACCCAGAACGACGTCAATTTGGCGGGCGTCGACAACGCCATCATCATCGGCTTCAACGTCCGCTACGCCGAACGGGTTGAGGAGTTGGCCGAACGCGAAGGCGTCGACGTGCGCTTCTATTCCGTCATCTACCAGGCCATCGACGATGTCGAGGCGGCCCTGAAGGGCATGTTGAAACCAGTTTTCGAGGAAGTCAAGCTGGGCGCGGCGGAAATCCGCGAGATTTTCCGGTCCTCGAAGTTTGGCAACATCGCCGGCTGCCTGGTCCGCTCCGGGGTGATCCGGCGCGGCGCCAAAGCGCGTGTTCTGCGCGGCGGCACAGTGGTCGCCGAGTCGCTGGCGGTCGAGTCGCTGCGGCGGATGAAAGACGACGTGACCGAGGTCCGCGAGGGTTACGAATGCGGCATCGGACTTGGCTCTTTCAACGACATTCAGATCGAGGACCTGATCGAGACCTATGAGGTGCGCGAGAAGGAGCGCGTCTGATGGCCGAATCGCCGCGGGTGCGCCGGGTGGCCGACCGCGTCCGGGAGGTGGTGGCGGAACTTTTGTCGGGCCGGATCAAGGACCCCCGGCTGGGCTTCGTCACCATCACCGACGTGCGGGTGACCGGCGATCTGCATCACGCGACGGTTTTTTACACGGTTTTGGGCGATGACGCCGCCCGCGCCGCCACCGCCGAGGCCCTGGCCTCGGCCCGCGGCTTGATCCGCTCCGAGGTCGGCAAGGCTTTGGGCCTGCGCCTGACGCCGTCGATCGAGTTCCAGTTGGACGAGTTGCCCGATGGCGTCGGCCGGATCGAAGACGCCCTGCGCCAGGCCGCCGCCCGCGACGCGGCCGTGGCCGCCTTGGCCTCGGCCGCGACCTACGCGGGCGACCCAGATCCGTACCGTCACCCCTCCGACGACGACGCCGCCGACTCCGACGACGACGCCGCCGATGCCGACGCCGACTCCGACGACGACGCCGACTCCGGCGATGCCGATGCCGACGGTCCCGCCGACGCCGGCCAGCCGGAAGACGACGATGACGACGTCCAGCCCATCCGGTTCGGCGTCTGAGACCGCCGGGCCGACCGGGCCGACCGGGCTGATTCTGCTCGACAAGCCGGCCGGACCGACTTCGCACGATTGCGTCGCCCGGGTCCGCCGGCTGGCGGGCGTCAAGCGGGTTGGGCACGCCGGCACACTCGATCCGTCGGCGACCGGACTGCTGGTCCTCGGCGTCGGCCGGGCCACTCGCCTGCTCACCCACCTGGTCGGATTGGACAAGGCTTACCAGGCGACCATCCGTTTGGGCGCCGCCACCACCACCGACGATGCCGACGGGCAGGTCACGTTTGAGGCTTCGGCGGCGCAGTTGCCGCTTGAGGACGTCCGCAAAGCGATGCGGGCTTGGCGCGGCCGCGTCTGGCAGGTCCCGAGCGCTGTCAGCGCCATCAAAGTGGACGGCCAGCGGGCCTACGCCCGCGTGCGGTCGGGCCGGGAAGTGATCTTGCCCGCGCGCCCTGTCACGATCGAGCGCTTCGACCTGCTGGAGTGGCGTCCGCTAGATCCCTTCGCCGACTTGGACGTGCTGGTCTGCTGCTCGTCCGGCGCCTATGTCCGGGCACTGGCCCGCGACCTGGGCGCCGAACTTGGCGTCGGCGGCCATCTGACGGCGCTGCGGCGTTTGCGGGTCGGGCCGTTCGAAGTCGAGCAGGCCCGCACGCTTGAGTCCTTGGCCGACGACTTTCGGCTTTGGCCGATGGCCTGGGCGGCCCGCCAGCTATGGCCGGTTCGTCAGATCGGCGCCGAGGAGGCGCGCCGGCTCGGCCACGGCCAGTGCCTGCCGGCCGCCGGCCAGCCGGCGGCGGAACCGCCCGTCGAGTCTGAGTCGGGCGGATTCACGGCCGCCGGGCGACCGGACGGCCGGTTTCGGGGCGCCGGCGGGGTCGGCGGCATCGGCGGCGGGTCGGTTGCGGCGGGCGGACCGGGCGCCGGCGGGCTGGTGGCGGCGATCGGACCGGACGGCCAACT
>JAITKC010000131.1 GCA_031278665.1 Bifidobacteriaceae bacterium
AGGTCGGCGCCGCCCTCGAGGAGGTGCGTGGCCGCCGAATGGCGCAGGCCGTGCGGCGCCAGTTCGCCCAGGCCGCAGACTCTGGCCAAGCGTTGGACCACCTCGCGGGCTTGACGCGCGCCGAGGCGCCCGCCCCGGGCGCCCAAGAACAACGCCTGTTCGCCGCCCCAGGCGGTCGCCGCGATCACGGCCGGGCGGCCGAGGTCGATCCAGCGCTCCAGGGAGCGCGCCGCCGACAGGCCGAACGGAGTAGTTCGCTCTTTGCCGCCCTTGCCATGGACCCTGACCAGCCGGTCGCCCAGATTGACCTGGCCCAGGTCGAGCGCGACCGCCTCCGAGACTCGGATTCCGGTCGCGTAGATCAACTCGACCAAGGCGTGGTCGCGCAGGCCGAGCGGCCCGCTCGCGGCCGCCTGGGCGAGCGCCCGCTCCATCAACGTCAGCGCCTCGCCCTGGGTCAACACCCGCGGCAGGCGGCTGTGGGCGGACGGTGTTTGCAGGCGGGCCGACGGCTCCGTCGGGGTCAGGCCCTGGCGCCGCGACCAGCGAAACAAGCGCTTGACCGAAGCGCCTCGGCGCGCCAGCGAGGCGCGGGCTTCGCCCCGCTCCATGTGGTCGGCCAGCCATTCGCGCAGGTCGTCGAGGGTCACGGCGGACAACTCCGCCGTCGAGTCAATCGCCAGGCGGACCAGCAAATCGTTGGCGTCGCGGCGGTAGGCGCGGACTGTGTTCTCGGCCAGCCCCTCGCCCCGCAAGGCGCCGGCGAACTCCTCCAGCACGGCGTTTCGCCAGTCCTGACCGGTCACGCCAACCAGTATCCCGCTCATCTGGCCGCCGCCTGGGCGAATAGGCGGGACTTGCGCCAGCCGCCGCCGGATTGGACGGCCCGGCCGCACCGCTCCAAGCGGCTGAGCGCCGCCATCACCTCCGGAGTGCTGAGCCCGCTGGAGGCGACTAGCGCGGTCAGTCCGGCGCCTTGGCGCAGCGGCAGCGCGTCCAGAACCTGGCGGTCGGGCGGCGCCAACCCGTCGAGCGGCCCGGCCGCCGCCGCCGGCTCGACCAGGGTCACCGTCCCCAGCGGCGCCATCAACTCGCGCACTTCGTCGGCGCCGGTCACCAAAGTGGCCAAGCCTTGGCGGATCAGTTTGTGGCAGCCGGCCGACGAGGCCGAGCTGACCGGTCCCGGAACCGCCGCGACCGGCCGCAGCAACTGGGCCGCGACCGCCGCGGTGCGCTGCGCGCCGGACCGCCAGCCAGCCTCGGTGACCACTGTGACCTGCGCCAACGCCGCGATCAGACGGTTGCGGGCAAGGAAGCGCTCGCGCCGGGGCGCGGCCCCCGGCGGCAGTTCTGAGATCACCGCGCCCTGCCTGACCACCGCCTCCAACAGGCGCTGATTGCCCGCCGGATACAGCCGGTCGACTCCGCCGGCCATGACCGCGACCGTGAAACCGCCCTCGGCCAAGGCGGCCCGGTGCGCCGCCGCGTCGATCCCGAAAGCTCCGCCGGAGATGATCGCCACACCGCGTCCGGCCAGGTCGGAGGCGATCGCGCCGGTGACCATTTCGCCGTAGGCGGTCGCCGCCCGCGACCCGACCACCGCCGCCGCCGGCCGGAGCGCTTCCCCGAGGCCCTCGGCCGGCGCCTGATCCGCCCGCACCCAGAGGCAGAACGGCGCCTCCGAGCCCAGATCGGCCAGCCCGTCCGGCCAGCCCGGGTCGGCCGGCGTCATCAGGTGGCCGCCAAGCCGGCCGAGGGCGCGCAGTTCGCGCCTCGGGTCGAGCCCGTCAAGACGCGCCCGCCAGCGTTCCCGGACTTGTTCCAGACCGCCGCCGATGCCGCCGGGCCCGGCCGCCGGCGCCGCCACCGGGTCCGCTCCGGCTAGCCAGCGCAGCGCCGCCACCGCTCCGACGGCGCCGACCAGCGCGCCGGCTTGGCGGTCGGCCGGCTCGGCGAGGCGGCTCCAAGCCGCCCGCGCCAGGATCGGATCGTCGATGTCGAAGGCGATGTCCATCAGATTCCCCTCTGCCTCAAAGTCAAGGCCGCCTCGATGTCGGCCACCTCGGGTTCTTCGCGCCCGCCCAGATCGGCGATGGTCCAGGCGGCCCGCAGGACCCGGTCGACTCCGCGCAGCGAGACGACCCCTTGTTCAAGGGCGCGGTTGAGGCCGCTCAGGGTCAGCCGCCGGTAGCCGATCTTTTGGCGCAACCAGCCGCCGGGCGCCTCGGAGTTGAGCCGCCAGCCGAGTTGGCCGTAGCGGGCGGCTTGGATGGCGCGGGCCTCGGCCACGCGCGCGGCCACCGCCGCGCTCGATTCGCCGGTCAAGGCCGCCGTCGAAGTCAGCGCGCCGACCGGCTCGACGTCGACCCACAGGTCGACCCGGTCGATCAGCGGTCCGGACAGGCGCCCGAGGTAGCGCCGCCGGGCCAGCGACGAACAAGAGCAGGCCTCGCCCCGGCCGTAGCCTTGGCCGCAGGGGCATGGGTTGGCGGCCATCACCAAATGGAACCGGGCCGGGAAGCGGGCGGTGGCGTTGGCCCGGTGGATCACCACCTCGCCGCGCTCAAGCGGCTGGCGCAGGGTTTGCAGCACCCTGGGCGAGAACTCGGGGCATTCGTCCAGGAATAACACGCCGCGGTGGGCCAGCGAGATGGCGCCGGGCCGAGGCGTCCCGCTGCCGCCCCCGACCATGGCCGCCGGCGTGGCGGTGTGATGCGGGTCCTGGAAAGGCGGGCGGCGGATCAACCCGGCGGTCGGGTCGAGCGCGCCGGCGACCGAATGCAGCGCCGTCACCTCGACCGACTCTTGTTCGCTGAGCGGCGGCAGAATCCCCGGCAGACGCGAGGCCAACATAGTCTTGCCGTTGCCGGGCGGGCCCTGGAGCATCAGGTGGTGGCCGCCGGCGGCCGCCACCTCGAGCGCGAAACGAGCGCTGGCCTGGCCGACGACATCGGACAAGTCGAGCGCGGGCTGGCTCTTGTCGGGCGCCGAGGGCGCGCTCGCGCCGCCGGCCCGGCGTTGGGCCGGCGGTTCGGCGACGCGCGCGCCAAGCCGCCAGGCCAACTCTTCGAGCGACTCGACGCCGACCACCTCGGAGCCTTTGACCAGTCCCGCCTCCAGTTCGTTGGCGGCCGGGACGACAACCCGGGGCCGGCCGGCGGCCACCGCCGCGGCGACCGCCGGCAGAACTCCCCGAACCGGGCGGACCCGGCCGTCGAGCGACAATTCGCCGACATAGACCGCGCCGCTTTGGGACTCTTGGCCGACCAGCCCGCCGGCGATCAACAACGCCACGGCTATGCCGAGGTCGAAGCCGGTGCCGGTCTTGGGCAGATAGGCGGGCGAGAGGTTGGCGGTGACCCGCCCGGTCGGGAAGGCGAAGCCGGCCGAGGTCAGAGCCGCGCGCACGCGGTCGCGCGACTCCCCCACCGCCGTGTCCGGCAGCCCCACCAGCACAAAAGTCGGCAGCCCTGATTGGGTCAGGACCTCGACGTCGACGATGTGGCCCTCCAGGCCGGTCAAACTGATGGCCAGGGTGCGGCCGATCCGGCTCATAGCGCCACGCCTTCGAAGTGCTCGACCGTCCGGCCGGCCCGGCCGGCCGTGGTGACCGCCACGACGTCGATCCGCACCACCGGCGCGTGGCGGTCGTGGGCGTCCAGCCAGGCGGCCGCCAGCCGCCGCAGCCGGGCCAGTTTCGGTCCCGTCACAGCCGCCGCCGGCGTCCCGAAATGGTCTCCGGCCCGGGTCTTGACCTCGACAAAGACGAGAGTGTCCGGGTCTTGTTGGGCCACCAGGTCGATTTCCCCGGCGCGGCAGCGCCAGTTGCGGTCGACCACCGTCCAACCCTTGAGGGACAAGAACGCGGCCGCCACGGCCTCGCCGTAGCGGCCCAGGGCTTGGCGGCGATCGTTTGGCATGGGACCAGCTTGGCCGACTTGGGGCGGCGGCGCCGCCGCCGACCGAAAAACCTGTGGATAAGCGATTCATCCCACCTTTTTTGCGAAGGCCGTCCAAACCGGCCCCCGGCGGGGATCAGCCGGCGTCCGGCACGGCGGCGAAAACCTCGCCCGGATTGCGCAGCAGCGACAGGCGGCTGAGCGGCCAGAGCCGAATCTTGGCCACGCCGACCACGTCTTCGAGCGCCACCGCCCCGCCCAGATCGCCTTGGCGGTGAAAACGCGAGTCGCCCGAACGCGGGCGATTGTCCCCCATCACCCAGACCGCGCCATCCGGCACCCGGGCCGAAAATTCGGCGTTCGAGGGCTCGGCCCCGGGCATTATGTAGACCTCGTCCAAAGCCACGCCGTTGACGGTCACCGGCTGGCCCGCCCCGAGGCAGGCGACTTCGTCGCCGCCGACCGCGATCACCCTCTTGATCAGGTATTCGTCGGAGT
>JAITKC010000143.1 GCA_031278665.1 Bifidobacteriaceae bacterium
CCGGGCGATGACGCCGCCCGGCCGGGCGGCGGCGCGTCGAACAGCGGCACATCGAACCGCGGCGCATCGACCGGCGGCGGAACCGGTTCGCCCGCCAACAACGCCGGCGCCGCGACCGACCCGGCCGGCGCCGGTCAGCTAAACCAGCCGGCCACCCAATACACCCAAACCGAGGCGGTTCAGGCCGCCAGCACAAGCGGCGACGCGCCACCCGCGCGAGCCGCGCTGGCCGTCCCGCTGGCATTCGGCCTGGCCGGCCTAATCGCCGGACCGCTGCTGTTGCGCCGACGCGAGGTCGGCTCGTGAAGGCGCCTCGGTCATCCCCCGGCTTCCCCGAAAGCTTCCTTCGCCCCGGCCGCAAGCCGGTGGCTGGGAAAACCCCCACCCCGCGTGTCCTGGACAGACACAAACGCGAGGCGGGGGCGAAAGCGGCGCCCATCCGGGCGCACGCGTAGCTGCAACCCTACAGGAGCAGAACTTGAGAAGGAACAGCAAACGCGCCCTAGGCGCAATCGGCGCGGCCGGGGCCGCGCTCGCGTTCGCGGCCGGACCGGCCCTGGCCGATCCGGGCGAATTCCGCCCGCTGACCGGGACCGGGAGCGACACCACCCAATATGTGCTGGGCGGCCTCGGCGAGGCCGTCGCCATCGGCGGCTCCAAGGCAATCGGATCATATGACGCGATCGGATCGGCGACGATCCAAACCCGCGCCGACGGCCCCCAGTTCGTCCGCCCGAATGGCTCCGGAAACGGGGTCAAAGCGCTGACGGCCTCGATCAACCCGACCGGCACATACCGCTGGAACGGCGTCGACGTCACCGGGCAATTGGATTTCGCCCGCTCGTCGAGCGGGCCGTCCACCCAAGGCAGCGCCTTGACTTACATTCCGTTCGCCAAAGACGCGGTCAGCTACGCTTACGCGAGTTTCGGCGACGCGTCCGTGCCCTCATGGTTGACACTTGACGACCTGGCGGCCATCTACAAGGGCTTGGTGACCACTTACCAGGACAACAACGGCGCGACCCGCCAGTACGTCCCGGTGTTGCCGCAGACGGGTTCCGGCACCAGGGCGTTCTTCCTGCAGCAAATCGGCGTCAGCGAGACCCAGGTCGCCTGGATCACCGACACCGTCCAAGAGAACGACGGCGCCGAGATCGACGCGATCGGTGAGCTTGTGCCGTTCTCCGTGGCGTCTTGGGTCGCTCAGAGCAACCACGTCGTCCCCAACACGATTGACGACAACATCGTCGTCTTGGGCGGAATCGACACCGATTTCATCGGCGTCGCCCCGGCGGTCAGATTCGCCAAGCAGAACGCCGCGTTCCCGGTCACCCGGCTGGTCTACAACGTGGTCGAAACTTCGCGCCTGACCGGTCAGAACTCGGCCGACGTTCTGCTCCGCCAGACCTTCGCCGGCGCCCAATCGGCGGTTTGCGCCGCCACCGACGTCATCGCCGCCTATGGCTTCGGGACCATCCCGAACTGCGGCGACACAACCACTTATCGGAGTGGTTATGTCACGCCATAGGCCAACCGCGGCGGCGATCAAAACCTCCAACCCGACTAACCAGCGACAAACAAGCAATCACAAAGGAGACAACCCCATGTTCCGCACCACCGCCAGGAAAACTCTGGCATCGATAGCCGCCGCCGCGACCGCCGCGGCGGCCCTGGTGGCGATCGCTCAGCCGGCCGCCGCCGCCCCCGGAGATCCGCTTCGGCTGGGCGACCTGCACATCTCGCCCGCCTCGGGCAAAATCAACCCAGACGCCGGCGCCGGCTGGCTGACCGCCGCCTGGACCGACCCCGGCGAAATCTGCCCAGAGGGATACCGTCAGCGCAGCGGTTTGTACGGAGTGATCGACGGCACTCCGGACAACACCAGCGCCGCCGGCGTCTTCCGGGCCGGCTCGACTTACCAGGGCAATATCACCGGCCTCGAGGCGACCGACGACCACATCTACCGGACTGGCGACTACGTCTCCAGCACGGTGCCGGCGTTCCCTTGGGAGTTCGTGCTGGAGTCGCGCGGCGCCACGGTGACCATGCGCCACACCTGCCAAACCCTGGCCGGTTATTTTCCGGGGTCGGACATGTACTACGAGTCGGCTGCCATCCAGATCTTGGCTGACGGCACCTGGACCGTCCTGGACTACACCCCTCCAGTCGTGATCGACGACTCCTCCTTAGACATCACCGTGGTGGTGCCGCAGGCCGGGACGCCGCCCGAGCCCCCGACCGGTCTGAGCATTTCGGTCAAGCCCGGAGCGACCACGCTGAGCAGCTCGGAAACCCGCGTCGCCGGTCAAGTCTGGACCGCCACCGGCACGCTCGGCAATGTCACTGTGAACGACGACCGCCAGGACTCGGCCGCGGCTGACTGGACGCTCAACGGCAAGGCCTCGACCTTCATCGAGGCCGGCGGCACCACGCCGATCTCGCCAATCTACCTCGGCTGGACCCCGAACAAGGTCTCCGGGGCCGGAACCGCGGGCGGGGCGGTGGCGGTCGGCGCCGGCCTGGCGACGGACATGCCGTTGGCGACCGGCACGGCGTCGGACACGCCCAACGTCTTGACCACCGTCAACGCCACCTTGACGCTCGGCGTTCCGCCCGGCGCCGAGGACGGCTCCTACAAGTCGACTCTGACGCTGACCCTGATCTGACGGCCAGCGCCGACCGGCCGCGTCCCAGGCCATCTCAAAGCCCGGCGGCCCCTTTCGCAGAAGGGGCCGCCGGGCGCCACAGCACTCAAGGGGTTTCGCCCAGACAAGCGGCCCCAACCGCGTTGGCGGGGGCGTTATCGAGAGGAATCGCATTATGACCCTTCCGCTGTCCATGGCCCCGGGCCGGGCGGCTGTCCGGCTGGGGCTGGCGTCAAGCGCGCTGGCGGCCATGCTGGCCGGCCTTGGCGCGGCATCGGCGGCCTGGGCGTCGCCGCCCGGGGGGCCGCCAAACGCCGTCGTC
>JAITKC010000270.1 GCA_031278665.1 Bifidobacteriaceae bacterium
AACAGCCTGGGCACATCGTCGACCCGAGAACCGGCCGGCCGTGCGACGCGGGCGTGGCCCAGGCCACGGTCTTGGCCGCCAGCGCCGCCGAGGCCGAGGCCTATTCGACGGCCGCGGTCGTGGGCGGCGCCGCCTGGGCGGCCCGCCGGGCGCCGGCCGCCATAATCGTCACCTCTCAGGCGGTGCTGGTCGGACCCGAAGCCCGCGCCAGC
Organism: Bifidobacteriaceae bacterium; assembly: GCA_031278665.1. Taxonomy (GTDB): domain Bacteria; phylum Actinomycetota; class Actinomycetes; order Actinomycetales; family WQXJ01; genus JAIRTF01. Next base: position 213 of record JAITKC010000270.1, read on the forward strand.
GTCCAGATCGCCAGCCGCTGACGGCATCGTCTAGCGGCCGCAACCGCCGGCCGCGGCGACGTCCCAGCCCTCAGAGCGCGAAACTGAAGCCGGGCGCGTATCGCAGGGCGCGGGCCAAGCCGGTGGCCGCCCCCGAGAAGGGGCCGGCGTCCGCTCCGGTCTGGGCGATCGCCCCGCGCGCCAAGTCGCGCAGCCAATCCAATTTGGCGGCCGCCGCCTTGGCGTCAAGGTCGGCCGGAATCAGCGACGACGGCAGGTCGAAGCGCTGGGCCAGGAGCTCCCAACTGGTCAGACTGGTGTCGAGCATCCGGACCTGGCCGGCCGCCTCGGTCGCCTCGCGGGCCAACCGGGTCAGGTTCGCCCCGACCCGGGCGCTGCCCATGGCCAGCGGCGGCGCCAGCGTGTGCAGGGCGCCGACCAGCGGCACCACCAAGCCCAAGTCCGCGGGCCCCAGCCGGCTCGAGCGGGAGAGCGTGTCGAGCGTCGCCAAAGTGATCAGTCTGGCGATCCCCAACATCAGGCGCTGGCCCGACACCAGTTCGCGTGACCGGTCCACGCCAAGCGCCAACGCCCGCAAACGGATGCCGGTTTGCTCGACCGCCGTCTCAATCCGATGGGCGGTGGTCAAAGGCGTGGCCGAACCGGAAAGCGACCGCGCGGCGTTCATCACCTGGCCGGCCCCCTCGGCCATCGGCTCGACCTGTTCAAGCAGGTCGTCGGCGGCCTGGATGAGGCGTTTGGCGACGTCCAGCAGTTTGGCCTGGGCCACTTGGAGGCGTTCGACTTGCCGGTCGGCCGCCTCGGCGGCCGACCAGACGCTGGCCAGCGCCGGATCTTCGGGTGGCGGCGCGGTCGGCTGGCGCGGTTGGACTTCGGCCGGCACCGCCGCCCGAAGAAGTTCGTCGTAGGAGGCGAATCCGAGGGCTTTCAGGCCGGTCAGGATTTCTTTGGCCCCCGCCTGGGCGGCTTTGTCGAGCGACGAGCCGGACCCGGTCGCCTCGCGCTCGCGCCTGCGGGCGGCCGCGTAGACGGCCGCCAACTGCCCGGTGGCCCGGTCCTGGGTTGAGGGAACGGCGACGCAGACGCGGGCGGGGCCGGTGGCCACCGCGATCATCAGACGCCAGGCCGCCTCGCCCTGGGGTCCCGCGAGTTTGACATACGCGCCGGTGTGCGAGGCGCGGTCAAGCCCGGCGGCGACCAGTTTGGCCAGTCCAAGCGGCAAACTGTCGGCGAGGGCGCCCTCCGCCGGTCCGCCGAGGAGTTGGGCCGGGTGCAGACCGGCGGCGACGGCGAGGGCGTTGTTGACGCCAATCACGGCTTCCGACGAGTCGGCCACAAAGACGGCGATGTCCAGGGCGGGGTCTTCGTTGCTGGTCACCAGCCAAACTTAGCCGATTGGCGGCCGGTTGGCGGATGCCGGAAGACTCAGAGTCGTGATGGTTCCCCGGCCGAATGGCTCGGGCGAGGCGGTCAGGGACCCTCCCAGCCTTCGGACCAGCGACAAGACGGCCCCTGGTTTGGGGCCCAAGGCGAGTTGGCCGGGCGCGGCGCCGGGCGCGCGGTCGCAGATGGCGATGACCAGTTGGCTGCTAGTCGAGCGCGCCGAGACGGCCACCGCCAAGGCGGGGGCTTTGGCCGCCGCCGCGTCCACCAATTCGGCGACCACGTGGGCCAGACGCGGCGCCATCGCCTCCGGCACGGCCTGCATCGTCCCGATCGCCCAGCGCACCTGGTGCGGCCGCGCCAGTTGGCTCAGCGCCTCTTTCAGCACTTCGGCCACGCTCAGCGCGCCGTCGGCCGACAGGCCGAGCGCCGGGACCTCCTGGGTGGTCGGGTAGCTGTCCGATGCCGTTCGGCCAGCCGCCTGGTTGGGCGCGGCCTGGTCGTTGGGTCCGGGCGCCAGGCGGCCGACTGGCGCGCCAACAAGCGCGGGCGCCGCCGGCTCGGCCGTCGAGGCGGGTTCGGGCTGGGCGGCGGGCTGGGGCGGCATGGGACCCTCCATGGGCGTCGGATAAGCCGGCTGCGGGGCCGGGCTCGCGAACACGGCGCCCGCCGCTGCGGCTTCGGGTTGGCCGGCTGGCTGGGGCGGCATCGGACCGGGGCGGATTGGCGGCGGGCTGGCAGGCTGGTATGAGACCGGGATCGGGGCCTCGAGGCGGCGGTAGACGGCCGGGCGGGCCGCCGCGCCGTGGCGCCCGGCGTTGGGACCGCGGGTGTGGACCACGGACCAGATCCGTTCCGCCCAGTCGCCGCCGCGGCGGGTCGACCAGCCCCCGAGAAATACCAAACCGGCGGCGTTGGCCACAACCCCGGCGATCGCGGCCGCCAAACGGGCCCGCGCCGACGAATGCAGCGAGTCGGCTGCCGCGACTAGCGCGGCCAGGCTCGAGTCAGTCGATGAAGACCCGTCCCAACTATGGGCCGCGGCCCGGATCGACAGCGCCCGGTTGGAGATTCCGGCGGCCAGTTGGCCGGGCGCCGTCGCCAGAGCGGCGGTCAAGTCGGCCAGGGCGCCGGTCGCCCGGGCCTGGGACAAAGCCCGGGCCGGGTCGCCCAGCAAAGCTCGCAGTTGGCCGGATTCGACTGGCGTCGCGGTCTCGTTTTGGGCGGTCGCCTCAGCCAGGCCGGCGAAAGCGGCGTCGCTGGCGCCTTGGGTTCCGGTCCCGCCGGCCTCGTCCACCACCGCGGCCGTCGCCTGATCGACGGCCCCGATCAGCGCCACGATTCGGCGGTCGTCGCCGGCCGCGGCGACCGCCCGCGAGTTGGCGGCGATCAGATATAGACAGGTGCCAAGCGCGATCGCCAATAACGCCGCTGTGGAGCCGGCCAGGCGCCGGCGTCCCGGTCCGCCAATCGGCGGCCGGCCGTCACCGCGGACGCTCACCTGGCCTGCCGTCAGTCACATGAACGAATCACTTGTCTTCGGTTGTGCGCCAAGGCACGCGAGGCTTGGCCGGCGATGGTTGCGCCGCGCCCGGCTTGGCCTTGGCTTTGG
>JAITKC010000325.1 GCA_031278665.1 Bifidobacteriaceae bacterium
GTCGTAGCTCCGACCGGATTCGAACCGGCGTCACCGCCTTGAGAGGGCGGCGTCCTGGGCCACTAGACGACGGAGCCAAGCGCTTGGTCAGCGAGTGCCGGGCCAAGCGCTGGGGTACCAGGACTCGAACCTAGACTAAGTGAACCAGAATCACTCGTGCTGCCAATTACACCATACCCCAAGGGTGTTTGCGGCCCGCCGCCAGGCGGGCCGACCTGCAAGAGTACCGAATCAGTCGAGTTCAGGCAACAGCCGCAGGCGCTCGACGCGGGCCAGACAGCTCTCGCGCCCCAGAATCTCCATCGACTCGAATAGCGGCGGGGAGACCCGCCGCCCGGTGACGGCCGTGCGCAAGGGCGTGAAAGCGTCGCGCGGTTTGACGCCGAGGGCCTCGACCAGGGCCGCGTCCAACGCGCCGTGGATGTCCGATGCCGTCCAGGCGCCCAGCCCGAGCAGGGCCGCCAGGGCCGCCTCGAGCAGGTCGCGCGACGCCGGCAGCAGCCGGGCTAGGGCCGCCGGCTCGAAGTCGACGGCGTCATCGGGCGCGAAGAAGAACCCCAACATGCCGACGGCCTCCCCCAACAGCGTCATGCGCTGTTGGACCAGGGGCGCCGCGGCCGTCAAGATCGCCTGTTCGCGCGCGTCCAACCGGTCCCATTCGGGCGCCGCGACCAGTCCGGCCAGATGGAGCGGGCGGACCAGGCGGCGGGCGAACTCGGCCGGCGCCAGCAGGCGCATGTGGGCGGCGTTGATGGCCTCCGCCTTCTTCAGGTCGAAGCGGGCCGGATTCGGGTTGACGTCGGCCACGTCGAAGGCGGCGACCATTTCCGAGGCCGTGAAAACATCGCGGTCGGGGGCGATCGACCAGCCCAGCAGGGCCAGGTAGTTGACCAGTCCCTCGGGCAAGAAGCCGCGGTCGCGGTGATGGAAGAGGTTGGATTGGGGGTCGCGTTTGGACAGTTTCTTGTTGCCCTCGCCCATGACATAGGGCAGGTGGCCGAAGAGCGGGACGGACTGACTCAACCCGAGTTCGACCAGCGCCCGGTGCAAGACGATTTGGCGCGGCGTCGAGGACAGCAGGTCCTCGCCCCTGAGCACATGGCTGATCCGCATGAAGGCGTCGTCGACCGGATTGGTCAAAGTGTAGAGCGGCTGGCCGCCGCCTCGCGTGATGGCGAAGTCGGGTACCGATCCGGCCTTGAAGACAACTCTGCCGCGCACCAAGTCGTCGAAGGCGATGTCTTGATCCGGCATTCGCACGCGCAACACCGGACGCCGTCCGGCGGCCAGATAGGCTTCGCGTTGTTCGGGGGTGGTCGAGCGGTCGTAGCCGTCGTAGCCCAGTTTGGGCGGCCGGCCGGCCGCCCGGTGGCGGGCCTCGACTTCTTCCGGCGTGGAAAACGACTCATATGCGAAACCGGCCTCGACCAGGCGCCGCGCGACCATGGCGTAGAGGTCCATGCGTTCGGATTGGCGGTAGGGCCCGTGCGGACCGCCGACTTCGACGCCTTCGTCCCAGTCCAGGCCCAGCCAGCGCAGTGCGTCCAACAGTTGCAGATAGGACTCCTCCGAGTCGCGGGCCGGATCGGTGTCCTCGATTCTAAAGACGAACGTGGCGCCGGTGTGGCGGGCGTAAGCCCAGTTGAACAGGGCCGTGCGAATCATCCCGACGTGCGGGACGCCGGTCGGCGAGGGGCAGAAGCGAAGACGTGTCGGCGAACTCATGATCAAGCCAACCTACCGCCTGACGACCGGGTTGGCGATCGCGCCCAGGCCGGTCACCTCGCAGGTGACCCGCTCCCCCGGTTCGATTGGCGAGGCCCCGGCCGGGGTTCCGGTCAGGATCACGTCGCCGGGCAGCAAAGTGCAGACCGACGATGCCGTCGCCACCAGTTCGCCGACCCCGATCACCAGTTCGGCCGTGGTGCCGTCTTGGCGCGCTTGGCCGTCGATCCAGGACCGGACCGGCCAGCCGGCGGCGACGTCCAAGTCGGTTTCGATCCACGGCCCCAGCGGCGTGAAACTGTCGCGCCACTTGCCGAAGAAGCCGCGCTGGTCGGGGCCGGCCAGCCGGTCCTCGGGCGAGAACCGGTAGCCGACGTCGTTGGCGACGGTGTATCCCAGGATGACTTTGGCGGCTTGGGCGGCCGGCACGTCTTTGGCGACCCGCCCGATGACGACGGCCAGCGCGGCCGCGTGAAAAGCCGGCGCGCGCAGGCGGGCGTCAAGTGTGATCGGGTCGCCCGGACCGCAGACGCTGGTGTTGGGTTTGGCGAACCAGACCGGCGCGGTCCGGTCGCCTCCCAGGGCGGCGTCCCCTCCCCCGCCGCCGTAGTTGCCGGACACGCCGATCACCTTGGAACGCGGAATGACCGGCGCCAGCAGGCGCACATCGGCCACGGCGTGGGTCTTGCCGGTCGCCTTGACTTCGGTGTACAGCGGGTCGCCGCCGATCACATAGATGACCTCGGCGCCATCGTCGCCTTCGACCACGCCGTAACGCGGCTCCTGGCCCAGGCTGAAACGGGCAATTCGCATGCCCTCTAGGTTAAGGCGGAATCCGGCCGCTCCAGGACGGCGGCGACTGACTTGACCGCCTCGGCGGCGTCTGCCCCGTCGATCAACCGGTGGTCGAAGGTCAAGGTCAGCCGCCCGACCGAACGCAGGCGGATTTTTCCCTTGTGCGCCCACGGCCGGGTCCGGATGGCGCCGAGGGCCAAGATCGCCACCTGGCCGGGCACCAGGATGGGGCTGCCGCCGTCGACTCCGAGGGCGCCGACGTTGGTCAGCGTGATGGTGCCGCCGCGCATCGCCGCCGGCGTGGTGGTCCCTTCGCGGGCGACCTCGACCAGCCGCCGGATGGCGCCGGCCAATTCCGGCAGGCTCAGCCGGTCGGCGTCGGCCAGGCAGGGCACCAGCAGACCGCGCGGCGAGTCAACCGCCAGGCCCAGGTTGACGTAGTGGTGGTAAACGATCTGGCCGCCCGCCTGATCCCAGCTGGCGTTGATGACCGGATGCCGCTTCGCCGCTCTGACCAGCGCGAACGCCGCCAACGAGAGCAGGCCCAGGCCGGTCCGGCGGGCGAACTTGAGACCTTTGGTGGCGTCGGTTTCAATGAACAGGCTGGCGTGGGGGGCGCTGAAGGCCGACTCGACCATCGCCGCCGCCGTCGC
>JAITKC010000008.1 GCA_031278665.1 Bifidobacteriaceae bacterium
CTCCGACTCCGACTCCGACTCCGGGGGCGCCGACAGCGTCGGCATCGCCTGGGGGATTGCCCCCGGCCGGGTCGACCGCCCGGCTGAGCGGCGGACTGCCGCTGACCGGCGTGGTCGGGCCGATCGGCCTGGCGTTGGCGGCCCTCGGCCTGACCGCCCTGGGCGGCGCGGCGTTGGCCGTCCGTCGCCGGGGCGAAGGCGCTTGGCGCGGTCAGCCGACGCCGGCGCCGAAGGCCAAACCGAGAAGATAGGTCACCGCCGCCGCGCCCCAGCCGATCGCCACTTGGCGCAACGCCTTGCGCAGCGGCGAGGTGCCGGACAAGACGCCCGAACACATCCCGGTCGCCGCCAGACCCAAACCGACCAAGGCCGCCGCCCAGACCACGGCCTGGAGGCCGGCCAAGCCGAACAGGTACGGCAGGACCGGGAAAATCGCGCCGGAGGCGAAGAAACAGAACGACGCGGCCGCCGCCTTGATCCCGGAGCCGACCACGATCGACGCGCCCGGATGGGCCCCGGGCAGACTGAACGCGCTCTGGTGGCGCAGGACCGCGCCCGCCTGGCGTTCGGCCTCGGCGGCGGCCAGCCCCCTGGCGCGGTAAACCAGCGCCAACTCGTTGGCGTCGATGTCGAGGCGCGACAGCATTGTCGAAGTCTTCGGATCCGGGTTGGAGGCGTCCAGCAGCGCTTTTTGAGAGTCGACTGAGACGTACTCGCCGGCCGCCATCGACAGCGCCCCAGCCAACAGTCCGGCCAATCCGGTGAACAAGACCAGCCGCCCGTTGGCGCCGGCCCCGCCGATGCCCATGACCAGCGCCAAATTTGAGACCAGGCCGTCGTTGGCCCCGAACACGGCGGCCCGGAAGGTGCCCGAAAGCCGAGCCCGCCCGCGCGCCGCCAGGCCCCGGATGACCTCCGAGTGGACCTGTTCGTCGGCGGTCATCGACTCCGGCACGCTGGGGTCGCGCCAGTAACGCGTCCGGGTCTCCGCCCGCCCGGCTATCGCCAACGCGAAGACGAACCCGAAACGTTTGGCCATGAAGGCCAGCAAATCGGTCGAATAACGCCGGGCCATCGGCCGTTTGGCCTTGTCGCCCAAGAGCTTGCGCCAGTGGTCGGCGTGGCGTTCCTCGGCCTCGGCCAGCGCCAGCAGGACGGCCCGCTCCTCCGGCCCGGACCGGCGCGCCAGATCTTTATAGGTGGCGGTCTCCTGCAACTCGTCCGCCAGGTAACGCCGCCAGCGCCGAATCTGGCGGCGCGACGCCGGGTGGGCGTCGTCGCAATCGGACAAAGACTTGCGGTCGGATTGGCTAGCCATAGTCGTTCGATACTAGGCCCTGCTCCGGCCGGCCGGGCGAGGCGGGCCGCTCAGGCGCCTTCTTGTAAGGCGGTGGCCGGTTCGAGGTTGGCCGCTCTGATCGCCGGCGTCAGACCGGCCAGGACCCCGACCAGGCAGCCGGTCAAGGCGGCCGCGCCGACCAGGCGCAGGTCCAGCACCGGCGTCCATTGGCGGGCCGCCGCCAACCCGACGGTGGCGAACACGCCGGCGGCCGCGCCGGTCAGCCCGCCCAATAAGCCGACCACCGCCGACTCGGCGACGAACTGAAGCGCCACGTTCAACCGCGTCGCCCCCAAAGCCCGGCGCAGCCCGATCTCGCCCCGGCGCTCGATCACCGACAGCGAGGTCACCACCGCGATGGTGACCGCGCCGATCGCCAGGGCGACCAACCCCAGGATCACGAACAGCGAATTGACGTCGGCGGTGACCTGCTGGCGAACTTTCGAGGGCGGCAGCGGCATGGAGACCTCGAACCCGGACGGATCGTTCGGGCTGAGCGCCGTCGTTATCACCTCGCCGACCATTGGGCCGGCCCCGAGCGCCACTTTGACCTGCAACCCGCCGGGCGCCGCCAATCCGAACACCGCCCGGGCGGTGGACTGCGGCACGATCACCGCGTTCAGCAGGCCCGAGACCCGCTCGACCCGGTCAAGTATGCCGACCACCGTATAAGAGCGCTCGTCGATGAACACCGACGGCTGATTGTCCACTCTGGTCACGCCCAGCAGCGTGGCCGCGTCCCGGCCGAGCACCGCCACCGGCAGGGCCGCCTGCTCGTGGAAACCGGTCAGCCAAACCCCCTGTCCCAAAGTCCCGGACACGGCGTCGAGCAGTCCGGGGGTGGCCGCCATCACCCCCGGCGCCCTGGTCGGCGGCGCCATCGGATCATGTACCGGGGCGGCCGCGATAACCGGCGCGGTCAACTCGATTTCGGTCACCAGACCGGCCGCCTCGACCCCGTTCAACCGGGCCGCGGTCTGGTCGCCGTCCCACGGCAGCACCGCCTGGGCGCCCGCCGCGCCGTAGTCCTGTTCGGCCGGCCGGACCACCCCGTGGACCGCGTCGACGGCGTTGAAAGTCGCCTCCAGTTGGCGCGCCCCGGTTTGGGCGAAGCCGACGGTCGCCGTCAGCGAGCCGATGCCGAGCACCACCGCCAGGGCCGTCAGCGCCAACCGGCCGGGCCGGCCGGCCAGCCCGCGGACCGACTCGCCGAACAGGTCGCGCGCCCCGAACCGGTCCCCGCGCGGCCGGATCACGGCTCCTCCCGCAAGCGGCCGTCGCGCATCGCGAAACGCCGCCGGGCGGCGGCGGAGACCTCCGGGTCATGGGTCACGACGGCGATCGCCAGCCCCGACCGGTTCAGGTCCTCCAGCAGTTCGAGGACCTCGGCCGAGGTGGCGGCGTCGAGGTTGCCGGTCGGCTCGTCGGCCAACAGCAGGGCCGGCTCGCCGGCCACCGCCCGGGCGACGGCGACCCGCTGGCGTTCCCCGCCCGAGAGGGTGGTCGGATAAAAACTCGCCCGGTGCGTCATCGACACCCGCTCCAGGGCCCGCCAGGCCCGGCCGCGGCGCTGGCCGCGCGGAACCCCCGAGTAGGTCATGCCGAGCGCCACGTTTTCCAGCACCGAGCGCCGGGCCAGCAGATGGAAGGCCTGGAACACGAAGCCCAGCCGGCGGCCGCGCAGGCGCGTGCGGTCGCGGTCTTTGAGCGGGGCGGTGTCGACGCCGTCCAGTTCGTAACGCCCCACCGTCGGGCGGTCGAGCAGTCCGAGCACATTCAGCAAAGTCGACTTCCCGGACCCCGACGGACCCATAATCGACACGTAATCGCCCTGGTGGATCACCATGTCGACATCCCTGAGCGCGAGCACCGTGGTGGCCCCCGGGAAAGACCGGGCGACCCCGTCCAAGCGGACCAGCGCCGGCGGCGCGCCGAAGGCGTCGGCGGCGCCGATGGCGGGCGGTTGTTCAGTCGACACGGCCCGGTCCGGTCAGCTTTGCTCCGCGCCGTCGGCGCTCGGCGCCGCACTGGCCTCGGCGCCGCGTCCGATCACCACCAGGTCGCCGGCTTTCAACTGCGCGTCGGCTTGTTTGATCTCGACCATGCCCTCGGCCGCCAAACCGGGGGTGATGGCGACTATTCGGGTGGCCTGTTCGGCGGCGGCCTGGTCGTGGGCCAAGTCGCCCTCGACAATCTCAATTCGGGCGTTGCCGGCCGTGTCGGCCGACACCGCCGCCACCGGCACCACCAGCGAATCCGCCGATGACGTGCCGACCACCATAGTCACCATCACGTTCCCGACCATCGCCTGCGGGTCCACCCCGGCCAAGTCCGACACCGTGATCGCGACCGCGCAAGGCCGGCCGGCCTCGCCCTGGTCGGTCGCCTCCGGGCAGATTTCGGCGATCAGGCCGATCAACTCCGCGCCCTCGACCGCCAGCACCGCCGGCCCGCCGGCCTCGAGCAGAGCCGCCTCGTCGGCGTCCACCTGCGCGGTGACCTCGATTTCGGCGCCCGAGAGAACCACCGCGGCGCTGGACGAGGCCGTCCCCGTCATCGGGTCCATGGCCCCGCCGACTTCGTTCAAGTTGTCTCCGACCATCACGTTTACCTGGTCGACCCGGCGCGGCAGATCGGAGACGAAGACCGCCGCGCCCACCGGCATAGTGGTCCAAGCCGCCCGCTCGGCGTCCGCCAAAGCCTCTTGCGAACGGGTCACCGAACGCTCGGCTTGCGCCAAAGCGGAACGCGCGGCATCGGCGGCCTCCTGCGCCAAAGCCTTCGCCTCCGCGTCCGGGGCGGCGGAGACGGCCTTGGCGGCGTCATCGGCGGCTTCTTCGGCCTGGTCGCGCGCCTCTTTGGCGTCCGTCAGGGCGTCGCGGGCGTCGCGCACGGCCTGCGCCAACATCCGGTCCTCGCTGCCCGGCGCCGGATAACCGGCCTGTTCGTAGAGCGCTTTGACGGCGTTCGCCAGGGAGGCGTCATAGGTCTTCGAATCGGACGCGCCGGCGGCGAAGCCGAGTTCGGCCAACGCCGCCCGCAATTGGAGCACGTCCGGGCCGGACGAGCCAGGCCCCATCGACCGGTAGGCGGGGAAGGCGCCCGGCAAGATGAACACGGGGCTGCCGGACACCTCCAGAATCACGTCCCCGGCCTTGACCTCGCCGCCGACCTCGGGGACCTGGCCGGTTACCACCGGCGCGCCGGCGCCCTCCGGGGCGGACGGGGTGAT
>JAITKC010000215.1 GCA_031278665.1 Bifidobacteriaceae bacterium
CCCAATTGGTTCGCGAATCAGCGCGAACACTTTGGCGTCCGCCTGTCTGAGCAGCGTCCCGGGCGGACAGCGCCGCCGCCGGCGGAGGCGCCGCCAGCTAATCGTCAGCCCGCCGCCGCGCGACTGCCTGACCCGTCCCAGCCAAACCGGCTCAGCCGGCCGGCCCGGGCCGGCCGCGCCCGCCCGGCCGAGGACGACTTTTCCCCGGCGGGTCGGACCGGCCCGGATCGGCGCCGCCGGGGACCGCAAGGCGATCGACTCGCCGCCGTCGGGCGAGCCCAAGCGGACCAACCGCCATCCGCCGGGCCCGACGGCGTGGTCCGCCGAGGCGCCAACCGAGGAGCCAAGCGCGGCGCCAAGCGCGGCGCCAAGCGCGGCGCCAGACGACGCATCCGCCGCCGCGCCTACCGCGGCGTTCGCGGCATCGTCCACGCGGGTGCCAACCGCGCCCCGCGAGGCGCTAAACGCCGCGCCCGACGCGGCGTTCGCGGCATCGTCCACCGCGGCGCCCGGAGTGGGCGTCAGGCGACTCACCGCGCCATGGCGCAGCGGCGGCGCGGCCCCGACAAACCCCCCGCCACGGCCTATATCGCCTGGCGTCGCCGCGTCCGGCGCGTCCGGCGCGTCCGGCGCGTCCGGCGCGTCCGGCGCCAAGCGCCCGCCCAAGGCGGGGCCGAGTTCGCCGAGGATCTGGGCCAAAGAAGAACCGTCCTCGGCCCAATAGTCTCGTCGGCCGGACGCCAACTCCAAGGTGAAGTGCACCGGGCCAGTCTGGCGGGCCGAAGCGCGCCGCCGCGGCGGAAAGGCCAAAGACTGTGGATCGGTGAAATCACTCAGTCGCCAAAGCCGCCGCCGGCGGCGTCCGAGCCGCCCGGCGGCCCGGCAAAACCGACGCCAGCAAGCCGGCCGCCAAGACCAACCCGACCAGCGCCGCCACCCCGCCGGCCGGGAAAACCAATTCGACCGCGCCGAAGGTCGGACCCAATAAGATGGCGCAGGCGGTGAATCCGTAGACCACGCCGAAGACCACCCCCATCAGACAGGCGACTCCGGCCACGACCAACGCCTCGACCGCCAGCATCCAGCGCGTCTGGGCGCGGGACAACCCCAGCGCCCGCAGCAGGGCGGTCTCGTGGCGGCGCTCGATGACCGAAAGCGACAGCGTGTTGGAGATGCCGATCAGCGCCACCAACATCGAGACCGCCAACAGCGCCACGCCGATCAAGGTCATGGTGGCCAGCGCCTTGCGGGCGTCGGCCTTGTCGACCGCGCCGCCGGAGACGGCGAAAGCCTCGGCGTACTCGGCCGAGGAGTCCGTCACCAAGGCTTGAACCTCGTCCTGGACAGCCGCCGCGTCGACCTCGGGGCTGACGGCGAACAAAGCGGCGACGGTCTGGCCGCCGCCGAGCGCCTCGAGGGTGGCCAGGTCCACCATCAGGCCGCCGCACCAGCCGGAATAGCAGTCCAGGTCGGCGGAGTGCACAAAACTGAGTTCGACTGTCGAGCCGTCGGCGGCGACGACTTGCCTGGTCGACCCGGAGACCGGCTGGGGCGTCGGCTCGATCCATTCGTCGGCGTCGTAGGCGGTCAGGTACTGGCTCATCTGGGACAGTTGATTGTCGAAGAACTCGCTCACCAGCACAACGTTCTCGGCCAACTGGTCGGCCAGCGGAAGATCCAGGGTGGCGCGCAGGCGGTCCGGGTCGACGCCTATGATCACATAGCTGACCGAGACGCCCAGATCGTCGACTATCTGGGCGGTGGTGGCCTGAAGCGGCGCCGAGTCGGTCACGCCGGGGATCTCCTCGATCTGGCGGACCAGTTCGAGCGGCACCGTCTGGTTGATTAGCGGTTCGTCAAACCAGTCCGGGTCGTCAGTCGGGGCGAACCGGTCGTTGGCGTAGCCGAGTTGGAGGTCGACCGGCAGCCGACGCTCGACATAGGCGTCGATTGTGCGGTTGAAGCCGGCCGCCGCCACCAGCATCGAGCCGACCAGGGTAACCCCGACCATCAGGGCGGTGGCGCTGGCGGCGGTCCGGCGGGGGTTGCGGACCACGTTGGCGGAGGCGATCCGGGCGCCGCCGGCCGACCGGGCGATCAAACGGGCGATCGCTCCGACCACTTTCGGCAGCCAGAAGACCGAGCCGAGGATTATGCCGGCGGCCATCAGCCCGCCGCCCAAAACCCCGCAGACGGCGGCCGCGACCAGCGACGAGGCTTCCATGCCTGCGACGTCGGGTCGCCAGTTCGCCAGCCAAAGGCCGAGCGCCAGCCCCCCGGCCCCGAGCGCCGCCAGCGCCGCCGACCAGACCAGCCGCCGCCGCCCGGCCGGCAAGGCCAGACTTGGCGCCGACCGCGGTCGCAGGGCCTCGATCGGGGCGACCCGGGTGGCCACCCGCGCCGGCGCCAGAGACGCCAAAACAGTTGTGACGACGCCGACCGCCAGCGCGCCGGCGACGGCGCCCGGCGACAACGCCACCGCCGTCGGCAGCGGCACCTCCGGGTAGAGCCGCGTGGCGACGGTCAGGGCCACCCGAATCAGCCCCCAGCCGGCCATCACGCCGGCGACCGCCGCCCCGAAGCCGGTCACCAGCGCCTCGATCACGACCGACCGGTGGATTTGGCGGCGCGTCGCCCCGACCGAGCGCAGCAGGGCCAGCGTCCGGGCCCGTCCGGCGATCGTCACCTGGAAGGTGTTGGCGATCACCAGCGCCCCGGTCATCAACGAGACCAGGGCGAAGACCGCCACCACCGCCTTGATCATCTCGTCGTCGAGGTACTCCGAGGCGCGCACGGCGGCGGCCTGGCGGGGGCTCATGATCAACATGGCGCAGAGTTGGTTGACGGCCGGCGCCCAAGGCCCGGGCGCCAGTTTGGGGACCAGCCCGGCCGGGCATTCGGCCGCCCAATCGCTGGTCTGCCAGGCGGCGGCCAGGGAGTCGAAGATCGCTTGGCGCAGGGCCGGCGAATCCTCGGCCCCGTCCTCCAGTTCGATTAGCAGCGCGCCGGGATTGCGAGTCGACAAGTCGCCTTGTAAGACGCCGAGTTGGTCGAAAGTCGCGATCGGGGCCTGCGCGCCGGGCCGGGAGGTCGAGAAAGTCGGCGCCGAGTCGTCGAACAGACCCGTCACCGTCAGGTCGGCGGTCGCCGGCGTCGGTTCCCAGACCAGGGCGTCGGTTTCGGCGGCGTCCGATGCCGCCGGCTCGCCTTCGCCTCCGGCCGTCACCGATGCCGCCGGCTCGGCTTCGCCTCCGGCCGTCACCGATGCCGCCGGCTCGG
>JAITKC010000218.1 GCA_031278665.1 Bifidobacteriaceae bacterium
AACAATTGTTGGTGTCGATGACGCCGTCGCGGCAATCCTCGGCCTCGACGCGGAACAGCGCCGGAACTGCCACCCCCAATAAGCGGAACCGACATAACCGGCAACCCGCGGCGGACACCCGCCAACCCATGACTTCGCTCAAGGCCCTGCCCGGGGGGCCCCGACGGCATCGTCCACCTGGGGGGCGGCGCTTGGGGTCAGTCTGCGGGGAGGCTGTGGCGGAACTGGCAGAACGGGGCGCCGCGCAAGATGGTTTGGGGGTGGTCCAGGCGGGCCGCAAGGAGGGGTCGGGGCGGTTTATGGGCGCAGGGTCAGGTAGATCAGGGCTAGATTGAGGGCCACGATCAAGGCGGTCGCCGCCCAGGCCGCGAACTGGGTGGCGGGGGCGTTGACCGCGTCGCCCATGACGGCGCGCCGGCCGGTCAACCAGACCAGCGGGATCACCGCGAAGGGAATCCCGAAGGACAAGATCACTTGCGATATCACCAACGCCCAGGACGGCGAGGCGGCCAAGGCCAAGACGATCAGCGCCGGAATCAGCGTGATCGCCCGGACCGCCAGGACCGGCATCCGGATCCGCAGGAAGCCGGTCATGATCTCGGCGCCGGCGTAGGAGCCGACCGACGTCGAGGCCAATCCCGAGAACAGCAGTCCGACTGCGAAGACCACGCCGACCGTCGGCCCGAGGTATTCGACTATGGCCGCGTGCGCGCCCTCGATCGAGTCGGTGCCCGCCACCCCGCGCAGATTGGCGGCCGCCAGGACCAGCATGGCGATGTTGACAGACCCGGCCACGATCAGGGCGCAAACCACATCCCAGCGGGTGACCCGGATCAGATGACGGCGTTTGGCCGGGTCGGCGACCTGGCCGTGGCGGTCGCGGGTGAGCGAGGAGTGCAAGTAGACGGCGTGTGGCATGACGGTCGCCCCCAGCATCGAGGCGGCCAGCAGGACGGAGTCGACGCCTTGGAAACGCGGCGCCAGCCCGGCCAGCAAGTCGCCCGCCCCGACCGGCGAGATCACCAGGCCGGAGACGAAGCCGACCGTGATTATGACCAGCATCGCGGTGATCGTCAGCTCAAACGAGCGCTGGCCGTGGCGAGTCTGGATGGCCAACACGGCCAGCGACACCACCCCGGTGATCAGCCCGCCCGCCAGTAGCGGCAGCCCGAACAGCAGGTGCAGGGCGAGCGCCCCGCCGACCACCTCGGCCAGGTCGGTGGCCAGGGCGATGACCTCGGCCTGGCCGAAGTAGAACAGGCGCGCCCACGGGTTCAGCCGCTCTGCCAGCATCTGCGGCAACGACCGCCCGGTCGCGATCCCCAGTTTCGCGCTCAAGTACTGGACCAGCACCGCCATCGCGTTGGCCAGCACCAGGACCCAGACCAGCAGGTAGCCGTAACGCGCGCCGGCGGTCAGGTTGGCCGCCACGTTGCCGGGGTCGACGTAGGCGACCGCCGCCACAAAAGCCGGTCCGAATAGTCGCAGCATCCGGGCCTTGGCCCGGCCGCGTTTGCCCGCCGCCCCGGTTCCCGATGCCGTCTCCCCGCTTTCCGATGCCGCCGCCCCGGTTCCCGACGCCGCCGCCCCGATTCCCGATGCCGTCTCCCCGGTTTCCGACGCCGCCGCCCCGGTTTCCAATGCCGCCGCCCCGGTTCCCGACGCCGCCGCCCCGGTTTGCGACGCCGCCGCCCCGGTTTGCGATGCCGGGGCCGCCGCGCCCGATGCCGCCGCGCCGGCCGCCGGGGGGCCGCTCCGCGCCGCTTCGGCCGGGGCGGCGCGCCGGCGGGAGCCCGCTCGCGCCCGCGCCGGTTGATCGGCGGGTCTGATTGCGGCCAACGCTCCCTCCCAGTCCTGCTGGCGACTTCCAGTTGACAGATCGCGCCGCCAGGCGCCCGCCGGCACGACCTCTAAGGTGATCCGAAACGAAAAGTTCGGTCCACCTAAACTGTACCGCTCGGCATCGTGCGCCCAAAGCCGGGACCCTTGCGCCCCGAGGACGCCGCCCTGGACAATTGCTCACGACGGCGCCGCGCCGCAAGGCGACGGCGCCGGGCGGAACGCGACCGGCGAGGCGACGGCGGACGCGGCGGGGCGACGGCGCCCGGCCGAACCGAACGTCGCGAACGGCGATTTAGCGGCTTCAGACGAAGGGACATGGACATGGCGAGGCAGCGGGTGTTCTTGACCGGAGCGACCGGCGCGATGGGTTGGCCGGGCCTCAAAGAGTTGTTGCGAGCGGACCAAGAGGTGGTGACGCTGGCCCGCCCCTCTAAGAAGAACCGGCGGCTGCTGGCCCCGCTGGCCGAGCGGGCCAACCTGACCATCCGCTGGGGCGACCTGACCGACTACGGCGACGTGGCCGCCTGCGTCGAGGCGGCCGAAGTAGTGCTGCACGTCGGCGCCTTCGTCTCGCCGGCCGCCGACTACCACCCGGCGCGGGCGATGGCGATCAACTACGGCTCGACCCGGAACATTCTGCGGGCGGTCGAAGCCCAGGGGCGCCAAGACGATGTCAAGCTGGTCTACATCGGAACCGTGGCGGAGACCGGCGACCGCATGCCCCCGATTCACTGGGGGCGGGTCGGCGACCCGATCAAGCCGAGTCTCTACGACTATTACGCGGTCTCCAAAGTCGCGGCCGAACGCCTGGTCATCGAATCGGGCCTGAAGCACTGGGTTTGTCTGCGGCAGACCGGGATAATCGGGCCGAAGATGAGTGAGATCGAAGACCCGATCATCTTCCACGCCTGTCTCGACAACGTCTTGGAATACGTCTCGGACCGCGATTCGGCCGTCCTGCTGGCGAACCTGTGCGCCAAGAACGCCGCCGGCGAGTTGGGGCCGTCGTTCTGGGGGCACATTTTCAATATCGGCGGCGGCGAACCCTGCCGAATCAGCGCCTATGACATGTTTGTCGAATTGTTTGGGCTGATCGGCGTCAAGGACCTGTCGAAAGTGTTCGACTCGAAGTGGTTCGCCACCCGGAACTTCCACGGCACCTATTACCTCGACTCCGACAAACTCAACGACATCCTCCAATTCCGCCACGATTCGATGGGCTATTACTACGACTGCTACCTCAAGACCCTGGGTTCGGCCGCCAAAGCCGCCAAACTGGGCGCCCGGCTGCCCGGCGGGCAGAAAATGATCGGCCGATCGATGCGGCGGCGGTTCCAGGCGCTTGCCCGCGGCGAGCACGGCACCGCGACCTTTATCGAAGAAAACCTCGAGGACCGCATCGCCGCCTATTGGGGTTCGCGGGCCGCTTG
>JAITKC010000304.1 GCA_031278665.1 Bifidobacteriaceae bacterium
GGGCCGGGCGGCGTGGGCGAACCGGCCGGGAAGCGGATGTCCAGAACCCCGCGCACGACGCCCCCGGCGGCAACGTGCGGGCACTTCCGGACACCCGACCCGGCGGGGCTGGGCCCGGCCCCGGGCAGGCCGACGCGAAACACCTGGTCAACGGCCCGGGCCAGCCGGCGTCGGCGAACCGGCCGGGAAGCCAATGTCCAGAACCCCGCGCACGACGCCCCCGGCGCCAACGTGCGGTCACCTCCGGACACCCGACCCGGCGCGGCTTGACCCGGCCCCGGGCAGGTCCCCGCGAAACACCTGGTCAACGGCCCGGGCCGGCGGGCGTAGGCGAACCGGTCGGGAAGCGGATGTCTAGAACCGCGCGCACGAGGCCTTCGGCGGCAAGGTGCGCGCGCTTTCGGACATCCGACCCGGCGGGGGCCGGCCCGCCCCCGGTTGCCCCCAGCCCAGGCCAACACGCCGCAAACCGAGAACTTTGCTTAAGCCCTGGAAAACCGCGGGATAGTCGCGGTCCAGGGCCGCTACCGGGTAGGGGACCGAACGCCTGGCGGCGTCGGGGGCGGCGAGTATGTGGACGCGCGCGTTGTCGCGGATCGCGATGGTCAACACCCTCCCGGTCGGAGGCGGCGCGCCCCGCCACCGGCGGCGGCTCGGGACAGCGCCTCCACGCGCGCAAAAACTCTGAGGCGCGGACCCCCGCCACACGGGCATCAACCCTGAGTCTTGCCGCTCCCCGCGCCAGCCCGCGCCAAACGGTCGCTACGCGGGCAAGAGCAACTGAGGCACGGGCCTCCATTTCGCGGGCTCATCTGATGAGTATCGTCGGCGGTTTGACCCAGCCGTCTCGCTGACCGTACCCTAAGAGGTCGGTGCGCCCGCGCCTGGCCCCGGTCGGGGCGAAAGGGCTCACGCCAGACCAAATCTTTCCGAAGACCCCGGCGGGCCACGGTCGCGCCGCTAGATGATGGAGATGCTCGTGGTGTACGCGATAGTCAGGGCCTCCGGCCGCCAGGAGAAGGTCAAGGTCGGGGACGAGGTGGTTCTGGACCGCCGACCGGAGGCGCCGGGGGATGTCGTCGAGTTGCCGGCGCTGTTGCTGGTCGACGGCGACAAGGTGACCAGTTCGCCGAAGGCGTTGCGGAAGATCAAGGTGACGGCCGAGGTGCTCGGCAACGAGCGCGGCAAGAAGATCAACATCTTCACCTACAAGAACAAGACCGGCCAGCATCGCCGCCAAGGCCACCGCCAGGATCTGACCCGCGTCAAAGTCACCGGGATCGAGTGAGGGAGCAAACAAGATGGCACACAAGAAGGGCGCGTCCTCGTCCCGGAACGGTCGCGACTCGAACGCCCAGCGCTTGGGCGTCAAACTGTTCGGCGGCCAGTCGGTCAAGGCCGGCCAGATCATAGTCCGCCAGCGCGGCACCCACTTCCACCCCGGCAACGGCGTTGGGCGCGGCGGCGACGACACGCTGTTCGCCCTGACGGACGGCCACGTCAAGTTCGGCTCGCGCGGCCGGCGGCGGGTGGTCGACGTGGTCCAGCCGACTGTCTAGCCCGCCGTCTAGCCCGCCGTCTAGCTCGCCGTCGAGCCCGCCGTCTAGTCCACCGCAAGGCCCGGCGCCGAGAGCGCCAAGGCGTCGCCGGCCGGTCCGGCGGCGCCTTATGTTTTCCGGCCCGGCCCGCAATGCCAGACCAGGGAGGTGACAATGGCCGAATTCGTTGACCGGGTGCGGCTGCGCCTGACCGCCGGAAAAGGCGGCAACGGCTGCGCGTCGATCCGGCGCGAGAAGTTCAAGCCCCTGGCGGGGCCGGACGGCGGCGACGGCGGCGACGGCGGCGGGATCGTCTTCGAAGTCGATCCTCAGGTCACAACTCTGCTCGGATTCCACCACGCGCCCCATCAGCGGGCCGACAACGGCCGCCCGGGCGAGGGCTCAAACCGGCTGGGCGCGGCCGGCGCCGACCGCGTCCTGGCGGTCCCGGACGGCACAGTGGTCAAATCTGTCGACGGCGAGGTGTTGGCCGACTTAGTTGGAGCGGGAACCCGGTTCGTCGCCGCGGCCGGAGGCAAGGGCGGGCTCGGCAACGCCGCGCTGGCCTCGGCCAAACGCAAGGCCCCCGGCTTCGCCCTATTGGGCGAGCCGGGCGAAGAACGCGAGGTCGTCCTGGAGTTGAAGGCGATCGCCGACGTGGCGCTAGTGGGTTTCCCGTCATCGGGCAAGTCTTCGCTGATCGCGGCGATGTCGGCGGCCCGGCCGAAGATCGCCGACTACCCGTTCACCACGCTGACCCCGAACCTGGGCGTGGTCCAGGCCGGCGACTCCCGCTACACAATAGCCGACGTGCCGGGGCTGATCCCCGGGGCCAGCGCCGGCAAAGGGCTGGGCCTGGAGTTCCTGCGCCACATCGAGCGGACGGCGGTGATCTGCCACGTGATCGACTTGGCCACAATCGAGCCCGGCCGCGACCCGCTGAGCGACTTCGAAGCGGTCGAGAACGAGCTCGCCCAGTATTCGGAGGACCTCGGCCTGGCCGGCGCCGGCCAACCGCTGATGGCGCGGCCCAGGGTGGTCGCGCTGAACAAAGTCGACGTGCCGGAGGCCGAGGAGTTGGCGGCGCTGGCGCGGCCGGACCTGGAGCGCGCCGGCTGGCCGGTGCTCGAGGTCAGCGCCGCGACGCGGCAGGGGCTGAGACAACTCGGCTTCGTGTTGGCCCGCGAGGTGATGGCGGAGCGCGCCCGGTTGGCGCTCGACCAATCGGCGGCCGGCCGGCGGGTGGTCCTGCGGCCCAAGCCGAAGGGCGGACCCGGTTTCACAGTCGCGCGCCGCCAAGCCGCCGAAGGCCCCTATTTCCTGATTCTCGGCCGCAAAGTCGAACGCTGGGTGGCCCAAACCGACTTCGCCAACGACGAGGCCGTCGGCTACCTGGCCGACCGCCTGGCCGCGGCCGGGGTCGAAGACGAACTGGTCAAGGCGGGGGCGCAGGCCGGCGCCACGGTGGTGATCGGCCCAGGCGAAGGGGGCGTCGTCTTCGACTGGGAGCCGACTTTGGCGACCGGCGCGGAATTGCTCGGCGGGCCCCGGGGCACCGACCCGCGCGTCGCCCCGCCCCGCCGCCGCTCAAACCAGCAGCGCCGGCGCGAGTACCACGAGTTGATGGACGCCAAGGCCGAGGCCAGGGCCGAGTTGTGGACCGAACGCCAACAAGGCCTTTGGACCGACCCCGGCGACCAGCGATGACCACGCCCCGCCCCGCCGCCCGCCAGTCCGCGAAGCCGTCGCCCGATGTCGCCGGCCCGCCTTGCGCGCCTCCGCCCGCTTCCGACCCGTCCGCAAACCCGCCGCCCGATGCCGCCGGCCCGGCCTCGGCGCGACCGCCGGGCAGCCGGGCCGAAGTGGCGGCCGCCCGCCGCCTGGTGGTCAAAATCGGCTCGTCCTCGCTGATCGACCGTCACGGGCGATTCGCGCCCGCCCGCCTGGACGCCCTGGCCGGGGCCGTGGCCGGCCACATCGCGGCCGGCCACGAGGTGGTGCTGGTCTCCTCCGGGGCCCAGGCGGCCGGACTCGAGGCGCTCGGCCTGAGGCGGCGCCCGAAGTCTTTGGCCCAGGCCCAGGCCGCCGCCTCGGTTGGCCAGGGCCGCCTGATGGCCGCTTACACCGAAGCCTTCCAGGCCCGCGGCCTGCTGGTTGGACAGGTTCTGCTGACAGCCGAGGACACAATTCGGCGCGACCGCTACCGCAACGCCCTGCGGGTGCTGGGCGAACTGCTGCGCCGCGGCATCGTGCCGATCGTCAACGAGAACGACGCCGTCGCCACCGACGAGATCCGGTTCGGCGACAACGACCGGCTGGCCGCCCTGGTCGCCCACCTGGTGCGGGCGGACGGACTGATCCTGCTGACCGACGTCGACGCCCTCTACGACGCCCCGCCGTCGCGCCCCGGCGCGCGGCCGATCCGCGAGGTGACCGGTTCCGACCAGCTCGAAGGCCTGGAGGTGACCGGCCGGGGCTCGATGGTCGGCACCGGCGGCATGTTGACCAAAGTGCAGGCGGCGGCGCTGGCGTCATCGTCGGGGATACCGGTGTTGGCGGCGGCGGCCGACCAGGCGGCGGCGGCGCTGGCGGGCCAGGCCGGGACGGGGACGCTTTTCCACGCCACCGGGCGGCGTCTGACGGCGCGGCGCATGTGGTTGGGCTACGCCGCCGCCATGAAAGGCGTCTTGACAGTCGACGACGGCGCCGCCCGGGCGATCACCAGCGGCAAGAAATCGCTGCTGGCGGTCGGGGTGACGGCGGTCGAAGGCGATTTCCAGGCCGGCGACCCGGTTGAGGTGCGCTCCGCCCAGGGGCTGGTGCTGGCCCGCGGTCTGGCCGGATTCTCGGCCCGCGAGCTGGAACGGGTCAGGGGGCTGAGCCAAGCCCAAATCGAGGCCCTGTTGGGCGCCGGAAGCGCCCATCCCGCCGTCCACCGGGATGAAATGGCGACCCAAGCCCGTTCCCGACGGCCCGGTCGCGGCCCTGACGACGGCATCGGACAATAAACTCTCCCTATGACTGAAGCTGACCGGGTGGGCGAGCCGGTCGCGGCCGGGCGCCTCGAAGTCGACGCGACCGTCAGCCGGGCCGTCCGCGAAGTCGCGCTCCGGGCGCGGGCGGCGGCGCGGCGGCTGGCGACCGCGACGCGGGCCCTAAAAGACCAAGCCCTGCTGGCGATGGCCGACGGACTGCTGGCCGACGGCGATCTGATCCTGGCCGAAAACCGCGTCGATTTGGCGGTCGGCCAGGACAACGGCCTGGCGGCCGCGCTGGTAGACCGACTGGCGCTGACGCCGGAGCGGATTGTCGGAATTGTCGAGGCGTTGCGCGAACTGGCCGGCCTGGCGGACCCGGTGGGCCAGGTGACGCGCGGGGCGACTTTGCCGAACGGGCTCAAACTGCGCCAGGTCCGGGTGCCGATGGGTGTGGTCGGGATGATCTACGAGGCCCGGCCGAATGTCACCGCCGACGCCGCCGGACTCGGTCTGAAGTCCGGCAACGCCGTCATCTTGCGCGGCGGCGGCGCCGCCCGGCGGACCAACGCCGCCATAGTCGAGGTGCTGCGCCAGGCCGCGGCCGGGGCGGGACTGCCGGCCGACGCGATCCAGACGATCGACCAACACGGCCGCGAAGGCGTCCGGGCGCTGATGCGGGCCTGCGGCCTGGTCGACTTGCTGATCCCGCGCGGCGGGGCCGGGCTGATCCAGGCGGTGGTGCGCGAATCCCAGGTGCCGGTGATTGAGACCGGGGTCGGCAACTGCCACGTCTACGTGGACGGCGCGGCCGACCTCGACAAGTCGTTGCGAATTGTGATGAACTCCAAGACGCAGCGGCCCTCGGTTTGCAACGCCGCCGAAACCGTGCTGGTCGACCAGGCGGTCGCGGGGGCCTTTCTGCCCGGCGCGCTGGCCGCTCTCAGCGCCGCCGGGGTCAAACTCCACCTCGACGGCCGGGCGGCCGAATTCGCCCCGGCCGGCGCCGATTGGCAGGCGGCGACACAAGAAGATTGGGGGACCGAATACCTCGCCTTGGAGTTGGCGGTGGGCGTGGTCGACGGCCTCGACGCCGCGATAGGGCACATCCAGCGGCATAGCTCCGGCCACACCGAGGCGATCTGCACCGAGGACCTGGGGAGGGCGCAGACTTTCGCCGAACGGGTCGATTCGGCCGTCGTCATGATCAACGCCTCGACCAGGTTCACCGACGGCGGCCAATTCGGTCTGGGGGCCGAAATCGGCATCTCGACCCAGAAACTGCACGCCCGCGGTCCGATGGGCCTGACCGAGTTGACCTCGACCAAATGGATCTGCCTAGGCGACGGGCAGGTCCGCGTCTGACCGATGACCGTCCCCCGCCAAACCCGCGCCGAAGGCCCGGCCGCGCCGCCCGGACCGGAAATTACCGCCCCGACGACAGGCGTTCTACCGGCTTTTGCACCAATCACCGGCCGATTGGTGAGACACTTGGGGCAGTTTGATCAGCATCACGTTGCTCCAGGAGGTTTCGTGCCGCCCGAATCGCTGAGCCCTCGCGTCGGCGTCATGGGTGGCACGTTCGACCCCATTCACCACGGCCACCTGGTCGCAGCCAGCGAGGCGGCGGCCGTGTTCGAGTTGGCCGAAGTCGTTTTTGTGCCCACCGGCCAGCCGGTTTTCAAACACGGCCAGCCGGTCAGCGCGGCCGAGCACCGCTACCTGATGACCGTGATCGCCACCGCCTCAAATCCGCGTTTCAGCGTCAGCCGGGTGGACATCGACCGCCCCGGGCCCACCTACACCGTCGACACACTGCGCGATTTGCGCGCCGAACGGCCGGAAGCCGAGTTGTTCTTCATCACCGGCGCCGACGCCATTGGCGACATCCTGGTCTGGAAGGACGCCGCCGAATTATTCGAGTTGGCGCATTTCGTCGGTGTGACCCGCCCGGGCCACACTCTGCACGCCTGCGGACTGCCGCAGCGCGACGTCTCCCTCTTGGAGGTGCCGGCTTTGACGATCTCTTCGACCGATATCCGCCGCCGCGCCGCCTGCGGCCAGCCGATCTGGTACCTGGTGCCGGATGGCGTGGTCCAATACACCGCTAAACACGGGCTCTACCGAGGGGGTGGCCAGTGACCGGCTCATCCGATGTTCCGCCCGTCCCGGGCGCGCCGTCTGGTTCGGCGTCGGCCGCCTGGGCGGCCGAGGTCGCCAAACTTGAGACGGCCTCGTGGTTTGTGATCGGCCGGGAAGAGGCCGAGGCGTCGGCCGCGTCCGCCGCCGCCGTTCCCTCGCCCGATGCCGCGCCGCCGGTTCCGGTTCCGCCGCCGGGCGTGGCCGGGCAGCCTCAGGCGTCTGTCGCCCGTCCGCCCGCGCCCGATGCTGCGCCGCCGGTTCCGGTTCCGCCGCCGGGTGTGGCCGGGCAGGCTCGGGCGTCTGTCGCCCGTCCAGCCGGGGTCCGCTCGCGGCCCGACACGGTCGGACCGTCCGTGCCCGCCGTGTCGTCCGTGCCCGCCGTGTCGTCCGTGCCCGCCGTGTCGTCCGTGCCCGCCGCGCCGCCCGCGGCGGCCCCGCCGCCGCCCGCGCCGTCCGCGCCGCCCGCGCCGTCCGCGCCGTCCGCGCCGTCCGCGCCGTCCGCGCCGTCCGCGCCGCCCGCGCCGTCCGCGCCGCCCGCGCCGCCCGCGCCGTCCGCGCCGTCCGCGCCGTCCGCGCCGTCCGCGCCGTCCGCGCCGTCCGCGCCGTCCGCGCCGCCCGCGCGATCCACACCGCCGTCCACACCGTCCG
>JAITKC010000343.1 GCA_031278665.1 Bifidobacteriaceae bacterium
GGTGCCTTACCGCTTCGCCGACGGCGCCGGCCAGGCCTTGCGGTTCGCGCCCCGCTACGCGCGCGAGGTCCAGACGCTGCGGGCGGCCCAGCGGGCGCGCGGGATCGGGGAGCGGCGCGGCCCGGTCGGCGCCGTCCGGCGGTCGGCGCGGATGGTGTTGCCGCTGGTCGCGGGCGGGGTGCGGCACGCCGAACGGGTGGCGTTGGCGATGGACTCGCGCGCCTTCGGCGCTTTCGAGCGCCGCACCGACCGCGCTCCGACCCAAATGCGGGCGCGCGACTTCGTCTTTGTGGCCGCGCTCTGGGGCGTCTACGCCGCGATCGTCGCCACGGGGATCGCCGTCGGCAGCTTCGATGGCGCCTCCAACATCAACTCGATCTGAGGCCGGGCGGCGAGGCGTCAACTCCGGGCTGATCTGGGCTGATCCGGGCCGATCCGGGCCGGCTCAGGACGGCGGCCGGGGCGGGCCCGCTGGACGTGCCCTGGCCTGGCGCTGGCGGCCTTCGGACCTGGGCGGCGGCCGGGCGGGCCCGTGTAGTCTGGCAATTCCAGGCCGACCAGGCGGCCCAGCCCGACTTGGGCGCCGGCTTGGGCGGCAGATCACGGGCCGGACCGGGCCGTCGCGCGCCCGGCCGCGGGGGACGCCGGCGGGCGTCGAGGAGGTCGCGAGATGTTGCGGGATATGCCGTTGGCCGAGCTGAGGGAGTATCAGGGTGGAGTCGCCGACCCTGAGGATTTCTTGGAGTTCTGGCGGGCGACTTTGGCCGAGGCCCGGGCCGCGGCCGCGCCGCCGCGCCTGGAGCCCGTGGCCACGCCGCTGACCACCGTCGAGATCTGGGACCTGACCTTCAGCGGGTTCGGCGGCGCGCCGGTCAAAGCTTGGGTGCGCCGCCCCCGTGGGGTCGCCGGCCCCCTGCCCATTGTGGTGACCTACGTCGGCTACGGCGGCGGCCGCGGCCTGCCAGCCGAGAGCTTGCTCTGGGCCAGCGCCGGGTACGTTCACGTCCAGATGGACTCCCGGGGCCAGGGATCGACCTGGTCGCTGGGCGTCACCCCCGACCCGGCCGGCGCCGGCCCGGCCGTGGCCGGACAGTGCACCCGGGGGATTGAGAGCCGGGAGACCTACTACTATCGGCGCCTGTTCACGGACGCGGTTCTAGCGGTGGACGCCGCCCGCGCCCTGCCCTTCGCCGACCCGTCGAGGGTCGGCGTCATGGGGCTGAGCCAAGGCGGGGCCATGGCCCTGGTGGCGGCCTGTTTGGCCGATGGCGTCAAGGCCGCTTGGGCGGGAGTGCCGTTCCTATGCGACATCCGCCGCGGCGCCGAGGCCACCGACTCCCGCCCCTACGCCGAGTTCGCCGAGTACCTGGCCTGCCACCGCGACCGGGTCGACGCCGTCTTCCAGGTGCTGGCCTACTTCGACGGGGTCAACTTCGCCCGCCACTCGACCACGCCGATCCGCCTGTCCGCCGCCCTGATGGACGAGGTCGTGCCGGCCTCGACGGTGTTCGCCGCCCACAACCACTACGCCGGCCCCAAAGACCTGCTGGTCTGGGAGTTTAACGGGCACGAGGCCGGCGGCGCCTTCGAGGACGCGGCCGCCTTGGAGTTCTTCGGCGCCCACATCTGACCGCCCAAAAACGCCGTCTCGCGGCGGCTGTCGGGTAGCCTTAGAGGCTGTTTGGGAACCCTGCGGGGGCGCCGCCCGCGCCGCGGACACATAGAAGGGACTCGCCATGCCGGGAATCGTGCTGGTCGGCGCCCAATGGGGCGACGAGGGCAAAGGGAAGGCGACCGACCTGCTCGGCCCCCAGGTGGATTATGTGGTCAAGTTCAACGGCGGCAACAACGCCGGGCACACGGTCGTCATCGGCGGCCAAACCTACGCCCTGCACCTGCTCCCCTCCGGCATCCTGACCCCCGGAGTCATCCCGGTGATCGGCAACGGCGTGGTGGTCGATCTGGAGGTGCTGTTCCAAGAGCTGGCCGCCTTGGAGACCCGGGGCGTGGACACGTCGAGGCTGATCGTGTCCTCGAACGCGCATCTCATCCCCAGCTACAACCGGGTCCTGGACAAAGTAACCGAGCGTTTCTTGGGCAAGCGGCAGATCGGCACCACCGGGCGCGGGATCGGGCCGACCTACGCCGACAAGATGAGCCGAGTCGGCCTGCGCGTCCAAGACCTGTTCGACCCGTCGATCCTGCGTCAAAAAGTTGAGGGCTCGCTCAGCCTGAAGAACCAACTGCTGGTCAAGGTCTACAACCGCCGGGCGATCTCAGTCGACGAGGTGGTCGACGAGCTGGAGGCCTACGCCGACCGCGTCCGCCCCCTGGTCGCGGACACCTCGCTGATCTTGAACGACGCCCTCGACGCCGGCGCCACCGTCCTGTTCGAAGGCGGCCAAGCCACCATGCTGGACGTCGACCACGGCACCTATCCCTTCGTGACCAGCTCAAACGCGACCGCCGGGGGCGCCTGCACGGGCAGCGGGGTGGGGCCCGGCCGGATCGACCGGGTGGTCGCGGTGATCAAGGCGTACGCCACCCGCGTCGGCGCCGGGCCGTTCACA
The DNA here is from genome assembly GCA_031278665.1 of Bifidobacteriaceae bacterium. Lineage (GTDB taxonomy): Bacteria > Actinomycetota > Actinomycetes > Actinomycetales > WQXJ01 > JAIRTF01. The sequence goes on from JAITKC010000343.1 coordinate 2,571, forward strand.
ACAGAGTTGGACGATGCCGACGGGGAGCGTTTGCGGGAGATCGGCCGCGAATACGGGGTCACCACCGGGCGGCCCCGTCGTTGCGGCTGGTACGACGCGCTCATCGCCCGCTACGCC
>JAITKC010000369.1 GCA_031278665.1 Bifidobacteriaceae bacterium
GCGGCGGCGGCTTGGGAGTGGTGGCCGCAGGCCCTGTCCGATGCCGCCCGCCGGTTCGGCGTCGCCGTCGTGGCGGGGGGTTTCGCGCCGGCCGACGCGCCGGCCGACTCCGGCCCGGCCGCGCGTCTGGTCGCCGCGCTGGGTGAGGGCGCGCCGGGCCGGGCTACGGGGGCGGGCGGCATCGGACGCGACGCCAGGGTCTGGAATGTGCTCCTAGCCGTGGACGCCGACGGCGGCGTTGTCGGCGCGCAGCCGAAGACACGCCTGTACGACGCTTTCTCCTACCGCGAGTCGGAAATGGTCCGGCCGGGCGGGCCGGGCGCCGGCGCGCCGGTCAAACTGGCCGGGCTGAGCTTGGGCCTGGTCAATTGCTACGAATTGCGGTTTCCGGAACTCGCCCGCGGCCTGGTGGCCGGCGGGGCGGAGGTGCTGGCGCTGAGCGCCGCCTGGGTTCGCGGACCGCTCAAGGAGGACCAGTGGGCCACGCTGGCGCGAGCCCGGGCGATCGAAAACTGCGTCTACGTGCTCGCCGCCGGCGCCCGGACGCGCGAGACCATCGGCCGCTCGATGATCATCGACCCGGGCGGGGTGGTCCGGGCCGGGCTGTCGGATGAACCAGAGGCCCTGGCGCTGGCGGAAATCGACACCGCGGCGATCGCCGCCGCCCGCGCCCAGGCGGGCTCGGCCCCGGCGCCGGGATCGTAACCGCCGCCGGCCCGGCCCCGGCGCCCAGACCGGCGGGCGCTCCGGCCGGGGCGCGCTCAGACCGGCCGGGGCGCGCTCAAACCGGCCGGCCGCCGGACCGGCCCGGGCTGGCGGTCAGGAGCAGCCGCTGGTCGCGCCGCAGCCCTCGCAGACGTGGCACGAGCCGGACGGGCGCATTTTGGTGCCGCAGGTCATGCAGATCGGCGCGTCCGCCTCGCGGCCCTGGATGGCTTCGAATAGCTCGGCCGTCGAATGGACGCGGTCGGCGCCCGCCGGCGACGGCGGCCGGGTCCGCTCGATGGCGACGTCTTGGCTGGCCGACTCGGGGTCGAGGTCGTCGAACTCGTCATAAGAGCCGGTCTCAAGCTGCCGCTCGCGTTCCGCGGCGGTGTAGATGCCGAGCGCGCCGCGGGACTCGAAGGGCAAATGGTCCAAAGCCAGGCGGCGGAAGATGTAATCCATCACCGACTGAGCCATCCGCACGTCCGGGTCGTCGGTCAGACCGGCGGGCTCGAAGCGCTGGTTGGTGAACTTCTGGACGAAGGTCTCCAGCGGCACGCCGTATTGCAAACCGATCGACACCGCGATCGAGAAGGCGTCCATCACCCCGGCCAAAGTCGAGCCCTGTTTGCCCAGTTTCAGGAAGACCTCGCCGAGTTCGCGGTGTTCGTTGTCGAAGCAGCCGGCGGTGATGTAGCCCTGGGCGCCGCCGACCGAGAACGAGGTGGTGATCGAATAGCGCCGCTTCGGCAGGCGCCGGCGCGAGGGCTGATGGGAAGGGGCGACCTCGGCCTTATCCGATTTGTCGGCCTTGGCGTCCGAGAGCGGTTGCGACACCTTGCAGTTGTCGCGGTAGATGGCGAGCGCTTTGAGCCCCAATTTCCAGCCTTGGAAATAGACGTTCTCGATTTCCTCGACGGTGGCCGATTCCGGCAGGTTGACCGTCTTGGAGATGGCGCCGGACAAGAAGGGCTGGGCGGCCGCCATCATCCGGACGTGGCCCATCGGCTCGATCGAGCGCTGCCCGACGGCGCAGTCGAAGACCGCGTAGTGGTCCGGTTTGAGGCCGGGCGCGTTGACCACGTGGCCGTACTCCGTGATGTGTTCGACTATCGCCTCAATGGTCTCGGGCTCGTAGCCCAGTTTGGCGAGGGCTTGCGGCACTGTCCGATTGACGATCTGCATTGAGCCGCCGCCGACTAGTTTCTTGTATTTGACCAGGGAGAAGTCCGGCTCGACGCCAGTCGTGTCGCAGTCCATCATGAAGCCGATGGTGCCGGTCGGCGCGAGCACCGAGGCCTGGGCGTTGCGCCAGCCGTTGGCCTGGCCAAGCCGCAGGGCGTCTTCCCAGGCCTTCGAGGCGGCCTGGTGGATGTCGCCGTCGAGGGCCGAAGCCGGCGCCAAGGCGTCGTTGGCGGCGTGGTGTTTGCGCATCACCCGCCGGTGGGCGGAGGCGTTGCGGGCGTAGCCCTCGTAAGGTCCCAGCGCCGCCGCCAACTCGGCCGAGCGGCGGTAAGCCGCGGCCGTCATCAGCGAGGTGATCGCGCCGGCCAGCGACCGGCCGGCGTCCGAATCGTAGGCCAGCCCGGAGGCCATCAACAAGGCGCCCAGGTTGGCGTAGCCGATGCCGAGTTGGCGGAAACGCCGGGTGGTCTCGGCGATCGGCTCGGTCGGGAAGTCGGCGAAGGTGATCGAGATGTCCATGGCGGTGATGACCAACTCGACGGCGCGCTCGAAGCGGGCCGCGTCGAAGGCTCCGTCGGCTTTGAGGAAGGCCAGCAGGTTGAGCGAGGCGAGGTTACAGGACGAATTGTCCAGGTGCATATATTCCGAACAGGGGTTGGAGGCGGTGATGCGGCCGGTTTCCGGCGAGGTGTGCCAGGCGTTGATGGTGTCGTCGTACTGGATTCCGGGGTCGGCGCACTCCCAGGCGGCCTGGGCGACTTTGCGGAACAAGGTCCGGGCGTCGACCTCTTCGACGGTGTCGCCGCTGATCCGGGCGCGCAAGGCGAAGCTTTCGCCGTGTTCGACGGCCCGCATGAACCGGTCCGAGACCCGAACCGAGTTGTTGGCGTTTTGGTACTGCACCGACGAGATGTCGCGGCCGTCCAAGTCCATGTCGAAGCCGGCGTCGCGGAGCGCCCGGATTTTCTTCTCCTCGCGGGCTTTGGTTTCGATGAACTCCTCGATGTCGGGGTGGTCGATGTCGAGGACGACCATTTTGGCGGCCCGCCGGGTCGCCCCGCCGGATTTGATAGTGCCGGCCGAGGCGTCGGCGCCGCGCATGAACGAGACGGGGCCCGATGCCGTCCCGCCGGACGAGCGCAGCAGTTCCTTCGAGGACCGGATTCGCGAGAGGTTGACGCCCGCCCCGGAGCCGCCCTTGAAAATCATCCCCTCTTCGCGATACCAGTTCAGGATCGACTCCATCGAGTCGTCGACGGACAAGATGAAACAGGCCGAGACCTGCTGTTTCGATTTGGTGCCGACGTTGAACCAGACCGGCGAGTTGAACGAGAAGTGCTGGTTCAACAGCAACCAGGTCAACTCGTCGGCGAAGACGTCGGCGTCCCCGGGCGTGGCGAAGTAGCCGGCGTCGAGGCCGGCCTGGCGGTATTTGCCGACCACCCGGTCGATCACCTGGCGCAGCGAGTGCTCGCGCTCCGGCGTCCCCATGGCGCCCCGGAAATACTTGGTCGCGACGATAGTCGAGGCGTTGACCGACCAGTTGGCCGGGAATTCGGCGCCGTGCTGCGCGAACACGGTCTCGCCGGTCTTCCAGTTGTTTTGGACCACGTCGCGCAGTTCCCAGTCGACCTGGGCGTAGGGGTGGGCCGACGGGCTGGAGAAGACCCTCGGGATGGTCAATCCGCGATCAGTTTGGCGATCAGCCGGAGCTGTCTGGGTCATAGCTGTTTGTCCTGTTCCATATGGTTGTCTTGGCCGGGTCCGCGCAGGACCGCGATCTCCTTGAGAAAGTCTTCGATTGAGTCGAAGGATCGGTAAACCGACGCGAAGCGCAAGTAGGCGACCTCGTCGAGTTGGCGCAGCGGCCCCAGCACGGCCCGCCCGACCTCCTGGGAGTCGACTTCGGCCGCGCCGGTGGACCGGATTTGATCTTCGACTTGCTGGGCCAGGACGGTTAGCTGGCCGTCGCTGACCGGCCGCCCCTGGCAGGCGCGCCGCACCCCGCGCACCACTTTGTCCCGATTGAACGGCTCGGTTGTGCCGCATCGCTTGATCACCGCCAACGCCACGGTCTCGACTGTGGTGAAGCGGCGCGAACAGGATTGGCACTGGCGGCGGCGCCTCGTCGAGGCGCCGTCCTCGGCGGTCCGCGAGTCGATCACGCGGGAGTCCTCGTGGCGGCAGAAGGGACAATGCACGCAGAACACTCTAACAAGATATTGGGCCAAAGCAAGTGACCCGACACTACATCTTGGGATTGCGCGAAGTTTCACCAATCCGGCGCGGTCCGCCCCGACGTCACTCAAGCGGCACCTCCAGGACGTCTCCGACTTCCAGGTGCGAACCGCTCAGGTGGTTGATCCGGGCCAGGCGGACGACCAGGGCCTGGATGTCCTGGCCCGGGCCGGCCGAGTCGGCCGCGATCGACCAGAGCGAGTCCCCGGCCGTCACCACCACCGGCCGGGTTGGAACATAACGCTCGCCCGCCGTCGCCGCGCCCATCCGGAACGCGCCGCCCAGCAAGGCGAACGCGACCAAGGCCGCCGCCAACCAGCCGCGCCGAGTCAGCCGCGGGGCCGGCCGGCGCGCCGGCCGCTCAGCCGGCCGCTCAGCCGGCCGCTGAGCCGGCCGCGGGGCAATTGCCGTCGCTGTCATAATTGGCCTTCCTTTCTAGTAGTACATCTGTTCCATTCGGGTTCAAAATGGACTATGCTGAAAGCCAACACCCAACCTCTGACACCGTTGCAGCCAGCGGATACGCAGGAGCGATCATGGATCAAAACAAGAAGTACCCAAAGATGACCAAGCGCGGGCTGACGCCCCGCCAACGGCAAATCCTCAATGTCGTCAAAGAGTCGCTGGAGCGGCGCGGCTACGCGCCCTCAATGCGCGAAATCGGTTCGGCCGTCAATCTGACCAGCCCCTCAAGCGTCAAACACCAGCTTGAAGTGATCGAGGCGAAAGGCTATCTGCGCCGCGACCGGCGCATCCCCCGGGCGATGGAGGTGATCGACGAGAACGCCGACATGCCGCAGCTGCTGCGCCCCGAAGGCGAAGCCGGCCCCAAGCCGCGCTACGTGCCGTTGATCGGACGGATCGCCGCCGGCAGCCCGATCCTGGCCGAACAACAGGTTGAGGGCCTCTACCCGCTGCCCCGCGAACTGGTCGGGGACGGCGAGGTCTTCATGCTCGAAGTCCACGGCGACTCGATGATCGACGCCGCCATCGCCGACGGCGACTTGGTGGTGGTGCGCCGCCAGCCGACCGCCGAAAACGGCCAGATCGTGGCCGCCCAGATCGGCGACGAGGCGACGGTCAAGACCTTGGACACCTCGGGCAACCGCGTTTGGCTGCGGCCGGCGAACCCGGCCTACCAACCGATCGAAGGCCACAAGGCGCGCGTCCTCGGCCGGGTCACCTGCGTGATTCGCCGCCTCTAGGGCGGTCCGGCGCGGCGGCGCGGAGTTCGGCGGCCAACGCCTCCGAGACCCGCGCCCGCAGGCGCGTGCCGCCCGGCTCGTAGCTTTGGCCGAGCAGTTCGCCTTGGCGGTGGGCCTTGGCCACCAAGTCTCCGCGACTGAACGGCACCACCAGGTCGACTTCGACCGGCGGGGTGGGCAATGCCAGCTCAATCGCCCGGCGCAGTTCGTCGAGCCCGGCGCCGGTGCGCGAGGAGACGGCGACCGAGCCGGGATGGGCTGACAGCAACGTCGCCACCTCGGCCGGGTCGGCGGCATCGGACTTGGCGAAAACCACCAACTCCCGCCCCAGCGGGCCGCCCGGCCAGCCGAGCGGCCGATCGCCGGCTGGCCCCGGGGATTCGGCGTCGCGGGCGGCGACCTCGGCCAAAGTCTGGCGGACCGCGTCAAGCTGGCCCTCGGCGTCCTCGGCCGAGGCGTCGACCACGTGCAACAGCACGTCGGCCAGGATCGACTCCTCCAGGGTCGAGGCGAACGCCTCGACCAGTTCGTGCGGCAGCCGGCGGACAAAACCGACTGTGTCGGTGATCGTGTAGGCCCGCCCGTCGGCGGTCTTCATCGCCCGAACAGTTGGGTCGAGGGTGGCGAAAAGTTGGTCGTCGACCAGCACGTGCGCCCCGGTCAGGGCGTTGAGCAGGGAAGATTTGCCGGCGTTGGTGTAGCCGACGATGCCGACTGAGGGCACCTCGGCCCGCTCGCGCCCGGAGCGGCGCGCCGCCCGGCTAGGGGCCATGGCCCGCAGCTCGCGCCGCAATTTGGCGATCCGCGTGCGGATTCGGCGGCGGTCGAGTTCGATTTTGGTCTCGCCCGGACCGCGCGAGCCGATCCCGGCGCCGCCGGCCACCCGTCCGCCCGCCTGGCGCGACATCGACTCGCCCCAGCCGCGCAGCCGCGGCAGCAGATACTCGAGTTGGGCCAGCTCGACCTGGGCGCGGCCCTCTTTGGATTTGGCGTGCGCCGCGAAGATGTCGAGAATCACCGCCGTCCGGTCGATCACCTTGACCTTTACGACGTCTTCCAGCGCCCGCCGCTGGGACGGGGACAACTCCGAGTCCGCCACCACCGTGTCGGCGCCCAGTTCCTTGACCAGTTCCGCCAGTTCGGCGGCCTTGCCGGAGCCCAGGTAAGTGGACACGTCGGGACGGGCCCGCCTTTGCAGCAGGCCGTCGAGCACCTCCGCCCCGGCGGTTTCGGCCAGGGCCGCCAATTCGCGCAGCGACTTCTCGGCCTCCTGGCGGGTCGTGGCCTGACCGTAGAGGCCGACCAGCACCACTCGCTCGAGGCGCAGTTGTCGGTACTCGACCTCGCTGACGTCCTCTAGTTCGGTGGCCAAGCCCGCCACGCGCCGCAGGGCCGCGCGCTCTTCGCGTTCCAATTGCTCCCAGGGATCGTCGCGTTCGCCGCCCCGATCAGCGGGGTGGCGCGGACCTTTGGCCGGCCAGGCGGCGCCGTCCAGCGCGGACGAGGGTGAGCGAACCATCCCGCCTAACATTACTCTTGCCCTGTGCCGCACTACTTCGAGCCGGGCGATCCGATCAGCCCCGACGGGTTGGAGGAGTTCGACGTCTCCCTCGCCGGCCAGCCGGCCCGCGTGGCGAGCGCCCCAGGGGTGTTCTCCGCCCGCCGCCTCGATCCCGGCACCGCCGTCTTACTGCGTTTCGAGGCTCGCGACGGCGGGGCGCCGCCGGGGCGGGGAGACTTGGTGGACCTCGGCTGCGGCTGGGGACCGATCGCCCTGACTTTGGCCCGCCTGGCGCCCGAGGCCAGGGTTTGGGCGGTCGACGTCAACCGCCGCGCGCTCGCGTTGACGGCGCTCAACGCCGAGCGCCTGGGGCTCGGCAACGTCTCGGCGGTCTCGCCCGATGCCATCCCGCCGGACCTCGAGGTCGACTTGCTTTGGTCTAACCCCCCGATCCGCGTCGGCAAGCAGGCGCTGCGCCAGTTGCTCCGCCACTGGCTCGGCCGGTTGCGCCCGGGCGCCCACGCCGACCTGGTGGCCCAAAAGCACCTCGGCGCGGACTCCCTCATCGGCTGGCTGTCCGCCCAACCGGACTGGTCCGCCGCCAAACAGGCGAGCGCCAAAGGCTACAGGGTCATCCGCGTCGCCCGCGCCGAGGCCGCCGCCCCCGGTCAAGCGCCTCAGGACGAGGCGAGCCGGTTCGGCCCGAAGTAGACGCCTTTGGCGACTAACTCGGCCGGGCCGGTCAACTCGACCACGTCGTCGATCATTCGCACCCCAAGGGACCCGCCGGGCAGTTGAACCGTCCAGGTGGTGGGGCCGGCGGCGCCGGCCCAGGCCCAAGCCGCCAAGGCGGCCGCCGCCGCGCCGGTGCCGCAAGACAGCGTCTCGCCCGAGCCGCGCTCATAGACCCGCATCCGGATCACCCCGGCCGCCCGGTCGATCAGGGCGAACTCGACGTTGGCGCCGCCGGTCGGCGCCGGGGTCAACCGCGGCGCCGACGACAAGTCGACAGCCTCCAACTCCTCGGCCGAAACCGGGGCGACCACATGCGGATTGCCCACCTCGACCGACAGCCCGCCGGCCGGCCGATCCAACCCGGCCGCGAAAACTTGCACGTCGCAGCCCCGCCGAACGGCGCCTTGGCCACCGCAGAACTTCCACGTCCCGAGGTCGGCGACGAAGTTCTGGTCCTCTTGGCGGACCGTCACCAGTCCGGCCCGGGTGCCGATCTGGATCGCCTGTCCGCCGGAAAGGTCGACTAGCCCCTCGGCCAGTAAGAAGGCGACAAAGACGCGGATGCCGTTGCCGCACATTTCGGCCAGCGAGCCGTCGGAGTTGCGGTAGTCCATGAACCATTCGACGCCTTCGGACCGGGCGGCGGCGCCGTCCTCGATCGCGGCCGAGCGCACCGCCCGGATGACGCCGTCGCCGCCGACGCCGAAGTGCCGGTCCGCCAGAGCCGCCGCCAGCTCTTCGGTCAACGGCCGGTCGCCGGACGGGTCGGCGTATAACACGAAATCATTGCCGGTGCCATGGCCTTTTGTGAAGGCCAACCCC
>JAITKC010000119.1 GCA_031278665.1 Bifidobacteriaceae bacterium
GTCACCGCCGAAGGCTCGATCTTCGGCTGCGGCGGCAGCGTGGGCGGAGCGGCCGCGGTATCGGCTTGTTCGACTGGCGCCGGGCGGTCGTCGACTAGTTGGGCGGGAACGCGCACTATCGCCGTGGTGCCGGAGCCGTCCGGCCCCTGGCCGGGCGCGAAGCTGACGGCCGCGCCAAGCCGTGAGGCCAGCCGCGCCACCACCGCGACCCCCAGGCGTCCGTGCGTCAAGTCGTCCGGGTTGCCGCCGGCCTGCATCATCCGGTTGGCCGCGGCCAGTTCTTGCGGGCTCATTCCGACGCCGCTGTCGGAAATCGTCAACAACACGTCGCCCGAGTGGTTGGAGCTGCCGACTTCGACCGCGGCCCCGTCGGGGCTGAAAGTCGTCGCGTTCTCCAATAGTTCGGCGATCAGGTGGGCGGCCGGGACCACCGCGTAGGCGCGGATCATCGGGTCCCAGTCGAGCGAAATCCTGATCCGCTCGTAGTGTTCGATTTGCGACGATGCCGTCCGGATCACGTCGGAGACCGACAGCGGCTCGCGCACCGCCCGCTCCGGGTCGCGGCCGGCCAAGATCATCTGGGACTCGGAGCCGCGTCGCATCCGAGCCATCAGGTTGTCCAAGGCGAACAATGAGAACAGTTTGTCCGGATCGGTCTCCGACTGCTCCAGTTCGTCGAGAATCTTCAAAGCCCGTCCGACCAGCGAGATCTCCCGCCGGGCGGCCGTGTTCAGGGCCTTGGGAAGAGCTTGTTCGGTTGGGGCGGGCGAGGGCGGCGGGGCGGCTTGCGGCACCGCCGCCTCTGGCGGCGGCGCTTGGGCGGCCACGACCACGGGCGGCGCCGCCGGCGGCGCCGCGAAGGCCGGGGCGGGCGGGGCGGGCGGCGGGGCGGCGGGCGGAGGTTCGGCCACCACCGCCGCGAACGGCGGCGGCTCGGACGCGGGCGCTCCGTAAGGTCCGGGCGGCGGCGGGCCCACTTCGGCCGGCGCGACCGCGACCGGCGCCGCCGCCGGGGCGGGTGGCGCCACCGCCGGCGGCGCCACCCGCAGTTGCTGTAATTGGGACCCCAAATCGACCACAGTCGAACGCAGCGACTTAACCCCCGACCGGATGGCGATCAACACGATCAGCCCGGCCAGGGCCATGATGGCCATCAGCACAGCGAGCTGCTCCAAATTTGGGAAGCTGGCCAAGTCGGTGAGCTGATCCAGCCCCGACGCGGCCAGAGAGTTGGACGTTCGCATCAGTTCAGAGTTCCTTTCGCCGCCACAAATTGCTGCAACGAGAACCGGTGCGACCACGCCCCGGGGGTTGCGGTGTCCTTCGCGTTGATCGCTTCGTTCTTAGTCTTGTTCCCGCAGCCACCGGCGGTTAGGTCTATCGTCGCGTCGTCCGGTGTGTTGTTCTTTGTCTTAGTGCAACTGGAATAGTCTTTCCCAGCGAACCAGAGTTCGTGAGCGTATTTGTAACCGGCGGCACCGGATGACAACATCGACGCCTTGTGCCCAACCGATCCGCGCGGGTTATAGCCCTGGCCCCACCATTGGCCATCGGCCTTGCGCCACAGAATATAACCTTGCCCGACTTGGAACTCCTCCACGTTGGTGGCCAGGCGGGCGGCGCCGTTGCGGAAGTCGGCCATGCCGTCATCGAACGAGCCGTCGTCGTCTGGGTCTCCCCCACCGGTTGGCTTGTCCTCGCCTTCGACTTCTTCCTCATCCTCCGGATTGACCGGCTTGACAGATCCGACATTCTCATACGAGTCAACTTTGGCCCAAGCCCAGAGGTCGCCGTTGTCGGCGAGTCCGACGGCCGCCGTGAACGCACACGCTTGCCCGACAATTCTGGTGTCAGCCGGCAGCGCCACGTATCCGGGCATCCGGCCTTGCCGAAGACCGCCCCATCCTTCGTGGGTCATGCCATCCTCACCCGTGTAGCTGGCGGGGAAGTTCTGGTCGCACGGATCCCCGGCCTTGCCGTAATCAGTGCAAGTGCGCCCTAGGGCCGAGCCATGGCCATAGCCCCAACTCAGGACTCTGCCGGTGGAAAGCACCGCGGCGCCAAAGCCGATGCCGGAATGGATGTGGACAATGTATTCGCCCGGGTTGTTCTCGCGGAACCAATCTTTCAACGAAACAGATTTCTTGGCATAGACCTCGACTGTTTTCTTGTTGCCCTCGCCGGACCAACTCGGCTGATTGCCGTCCGGATAGCCTTGGTCGTCAAGCGCTGGGCGTTCCCACAAGCCACCGCTCTTGCCGAAGTAATAGACGTCGCCGTTTTCGAGGATGACCCATATGGTCTGGTAGCCACCAGAGACCTCAACTGGACGGTTGCCTTCGATCGTCGGATCGGGCAGACCCAGGACAGGTTGGGCGCCAGGCCGCTTCGAGGATGAGCCGTAACCCGTTCCGCCGTAGGCCGCGGCGCCCCATGAGTAAACCAGTCCGTCTTCGGTTATCGCCGCACCCGCCTGTTCGCTGTTGGTGATGGCGATCGCACTGCAGAACTGCGGCTTGCTGGAGATTTCACATCCAAAACATGTAATATAGAACGAAAT
>JAITKC010000133.1 GCA_031278665.1 Bifidobacteriaceae bacterium
AGGCGCGGTGACAAATGGGAGGGGCGGCTGAAGCTGGGCCGCCGCGTCGTCAAGACGCGCCGGTTCGACACCAAGCGCGACGCCGCGCGCTGGGAGCGCCGCCAACGCGCCGCGTTCGACGACCACGGCTACGACCCGCGCCTTGGCAAGGCTTCCGTCGAGGAACTCATCGCCGCCTGGCTCGTCCAGCGGGTCGGAAAGGTCAGCCAGACCACCCTCAACACCGACCGCTACCTGCTTCCCACACCAGGCCAACGCTCTGGCGCGTCCCGGGCCGAGCCGGTCCTTCCGACCTGGTTCCTCAAACTCCAAGTCGCCAAGGTCGCCGGCACCGCCGTGGCGAAGTGGCAAGACGAACTGCTCGCCCGCGGCCTGGCGCCGACCACCGTCAAACGGCACCGGGAGTCGCTGTCATCATTCTTCGCCTGGTGCGCGGGAGAGGGATATGTCGCCGCCAACCCAGTCAAGGCGGCGGCGGCGCCCAAGGACCGCCGCGTCCGCGAAGGCATGCGGCCCCTGCCGGCGCCCGAACTCGCCGCCGTGGTCGCCGCGATCGCCCAGATCAGTCCCATATACGCCGATCTGGTTCGGGTCCTAGCCCGCACCGGGTTGCGCTGGGGAGAGGCCCGCGCCATACTCGTCCGCGACTTCGCCCTAACGCCGATGCCGCGCCTCGCCGTGGTCCGCAACCAGCCAGAAGGCGTAGCGGCGGCCCACGCCCCGAAATCCGGCAAACCCCGCCAGGTCCCACTGCCCGACGCGCTGCTGCCCGCCATCCGCCGCCTGGCGAGCGGCAAAGGCAAAGACGATCTGCTGTTCACCGGGCCGAACGGCGGCCAACTCCACCGCTCAAGGTTCATCCAGGCCGTCAACTGGGCGGACACGGGGCGGGGCAGGACACTCCACGACCTGCGGCACACAGCGGCGTGCGAGTGGATAATCCAAGGCGTGCCGTTGACAACCGTCCAAGCCTGGCTCGGCCACAGCTCCATAGAAATAACGGCGCGCTACCTCCACCACCTCGGCGACTTCGCCGACCAAGCCGCCCTGCGCCTGCTCAACGCCGGACCAACCGACCCGAGCCGCGCCCAGCAAGTTGACGGGCACTCAAATGGCATCCCGAAAGACAACCTGAAGGGAGAAGGCGCCGCGCCGGCCAAGGCCCATCCCGCCCCCCGGCCGCAGCGCGGGATGGGCGGCCAGGTCCGGGCGCGCCCTGCCGCGCCGCCGCCCCTGGCGCCCACCAGCGCTTTCGGCTCCAAACCTTGGGCTCCCCGCGCACCGAGACCGGGCATTGGACTGTGACACGTCGCAGAAAGACGGCCAGCGGCCCCAACGCGAAAGGGGGTGATTCAGGGGTGATTCCCCGCCCCGCCCGGCTCACCGAGAGCGATGCCGACCACCGATAAAACCGCTGGTCAACACCGCTTTCCTACAGTGTCGGGGTGGCGGGATTTGAACCCACGACCTCTTCGTCCCGAACGAAGCGCGCTACCAAGCTGCGCCACACCCCGAGGCTGAATGACAGCCGGCGAACCAGCATACCCGGTCAGCGGCCCGTCATTGAACCCGAATGCGGGCATTGACAAACGCCGCCGGCGGCGCCGGACGGCCGGGCCGCCAGAGCCGGTCAGCGGCGGACCAACCGGCCCGCCTTGTAGACCTGGACCGGGTTGAGGTCGGCGTCGGCCAAGATCAGGTCGGCTTGGCGGCGCGCCGCCAGGCAGCCGAACCGGTCCGCCCGCCCCAGCACCCGAGCCGGCGTCAACGACGCCGCCCCGACCGCCTGCGCCAAGGGCACGCCGCCGAGCCGCCAGGCCGAGCGCACCACGTCGATCAGGTGGGCGGTCCCGCCGGCGATCGAACCGCCGCCGGCCAGCCGGGCCACGCCGCCGGCCACGGTGACCGCCGCCGGGCCGAGTTGGTAGGAGCCGTCGGGCATCCCCGCCGCCGCCATGGCGTCCGTGACCAGCGCCACGTTTTGCCATCCGACCAGCGCGAAGACCGAGCCCACCAAACGCCCGTCGAGATGCACGCCATCGGCCACCAATTCGACGGTCATCTGCCCGAGCGCGGCCTGGCCCATCGCCTCCATGGCCGGTCCGGGGTCGCGGTGATGGATCGGACGCATACCGTTGAACAGGTGGGTGGCGGTGGCGACGCGGCCGAAGCCGGCCTTGGCCCCGGCCGGCCGCCGCGCCAGCGCCGCGTTCGCCGCCGCGACCGCCGCCGCCATTTCCTCGGCCGAGCAGTTCGTGTGCCCGAAGGACGCCACCGCCCCGGCCGCCGCCAGCGCCTCGAGCACGCTCTCGCCGACCGCTTCGCCCCGGCCGCCAACCGCGCCGTCGGCACCCCCCGGTTCGGATTTGCCCGATGCCGCCGACGTCCAGCCGCCCGCGCCAGCCGCGACGACGCCCGGCAGTTCGGGCGCCAGGGTCATGGTCGCCAGCCAGCCGCGGGCCGCCTGGGCGGCCGCCCGCGCCAACTCGGCGCTGGGGGCTTGCATTTTGGCGGGATCCTGGGCTCCGGCCCGCCCGGCCGCCAAGAACGGCCCCTCCCAATGGATTCCAGCCAACCGCCCGGCCTCGCAGAGGCCCGCCAACATCGCGGTTTGGCGCAGCATGACCTCCGGCGAATCCGTCACCAGTGACGCCACCAGCGAAGTCGTGCCATGGCGGAGGTGTTCGCGAATCGCCGCCTGGGCTTCGGCGGGGCCGGCGGCATCGGGGAACGACTGCCCGCCGCCGCCGTGGCAGTGGATGTCCACCAACCCCGGCAGGATGAACCCGTCCCAGCGGCGCGCCGCCTCAATGGCCGCCACAGTCCGGCCGTCGAACTGGTCGGGTTGCCGGCGGGCGAGCAGCCGCTCCATGTCGAGTTCGTTCCTATAATCCCCGGCCGACACTATGACGTCCCCTGCGACCACCACAACGGCGTCCGGCACCAGCACTGGAGCCACATTCGGCGAGTCGAAAATGGCGGTCAGCCTAGCCTCGTCCGCCGGCCGGCCCGGCGAACCGAGCCAATCGAGTTCGTCTTCATCCGCCCACAGATCGTCTTGTTCGTCTTGTTCGGCCTCGACCCGTAGGTCGACGGGTAACACGGCCGGGCCGCGAACGGCCCAAATCTCCGATTGGCGTCCCTGGCCCGGCGCATTCGTCATCCCAGCATTGTCGCACCGCCGACCGGCGTCGTCCGCGCCGCCCAACCGGTCCCCTCCCAGCCGGGCCGGGCCATGCCGCCCCGGCCCGGCGGCATCATCCGGACGGGCCGCGCCTGGCGAAGGCGGCCGGCCGAGCGGCATCGGCCAACTCAAACAAAGCCGCCGCCTCCGGTAGCCTCTTACGGGGCCTAAACCGGCCCCGGCCAACGCGGCAGGAGGGACTTGTCATGCCAGGAATCGTGCTGGTCGGCGCCCAGTGGGGCGACGAGGGCAAAGGCAAAGCCACCGATCTGCTGGGCCGCGACGTCGATTACGTGGTCAAGTTCAACGGCGGCAACAACGCCGGGCACACGGTGGTGATCGGCGGGCAGACCTATGCGCTGCACCTGCTGCCGTCCGGAATCCTGACGCCCGGCGTCACCCCGGTCATCGGCAACGGCGTGGTGGTGGACCTGGAAGTCCTGTTCAGCGAGCTAAGGGCGCTGGAGAACAGGGGGATCGACACGTCGCGGCTGGTGCTTTCCTCGAACGCGCACCTGATCCCGAGTTATAACCGGACCATGGACAAGGTCACCGAGCGTTTCCTCGGCAAGCGCCAAATCGGCACCACCGGGCGCGGGATCGGCCCGACCTACGCCGACAAAATGCAGCGCGTCGGCCTGCGCGTCCAAGACTTGTTCGACTCGTCGATTCTGCGCCAAAAAGTCGAGGGCGCGTTGATGCAGAAGAACCACCTCCTGGTCAAGGTCTACAACCGCCGGGCCATTTCGGTAGACGAGGTGCTGGACGAACTCGAGGCCTACGCCGACCGGGTCCGCCCGCTGGTCGCGGACACGGCGATGCTCCTCAACGACGCCCTCGACCGCGGCGCGACCGTCCTGTTCGAAGGCGGCCAGGCCACCATGTTGGACGTCGATCACGGCACCTACCCGTTCGTCACCAGTTCGAACGCCACCGCCGGAGGCGCTTGCACGGGCAGCGGCGTGGGGCCGAAGCGGATCGATCGGGTGGTCGCGGTGATCAAGGCGTATGCCACCCGCGTCGGCGCGGGGCCGTTTGTGACGGAGTTGCACGATGCCGACGGCGAGCGTTTGCGCGAAGCCGGACGCGAGTACGGGGTCACCACCGGCCGGCCGCGCCGCTGCGGCTGGTACGACGCGTTGGTGGCGCGCTACGCCGCCCGCATCAACGGCGTCACCGATTTCGTCTTGACCAAACTCGACGTGCTGACCGGCCGGGACAAGATTCCGGTCTGCGTCGCCTACGACGTGGGCGGCTCGGTCCACCGCGAATTGCCGGCCTCCCAAAGCGACATCCACCACGCCCGCCCGGTCTACGAGTACCTGCCCGGCTGGGACGAGGACATCTCGCGGTCGCGATCCTTCAAACAGCTGCCGCCCAACGCCCAGGCCTATGTCACCGCCGTCGAGGAATTGTCCGGGGCCAGGATCTCGGTGGTCGGCGTCGGCGCCGCGCGCGACGCGATAATCCAACGCCACTCCCTGATCCCATAACCCCCGGCACTCGGGGCCGGCGAGCTGACCGACGCCCCGGCCGCTCAGATCTTGGGCGGGGGTGGCGAAGAACTGGCCCGGTCCGGCTGGCGGGACATTCGGACTATCGGACGCCACGGTTCGGGCCGGGTCAGGCCCAAGCGCTCGTAGATGTCGTCCCACTCGCGCCTGATTTCGGCGAAGCTTGCCGACTCGATTCGCCGCGCCCCGGGGGAGGCGCCCGGGTCGGCGGACAACGGCTCGCGCGCCCGGGCCGGCAAGTCCCCGGCGGACGCGGCCGGAACCAAGACCGAACTCTTGTCCTCGTCCGGCTGAGCCGGCGCTCCGACCGACTCGCCCGGTACCACCCGCTCGGCCGGCTGGGCTGACACCGGCGCCGCGCCAAATGCCGCCGGCTCTGCCGCCGCCACCGGGTCGGGCTCGTCCGCCCGTTCATCGTCTGCCCAGTCCTGGTATGCCCGCTGTTCGCCGGTCAGCTGGTCGTCGGCCCAGTCTTGGTCCGCCGCCTGTTCGCCGGCCGGCTGGTCGTCGGTCCAGTCCTCGTCCGCCCAATCGCCGTCGGTCTGCTCGTCGTCGGTCCAGTCCTCGTCCGCCCACTCGTCCTCCGGCCGCGGCAGCGCTTGGCTGTCCCCCTCCGCCGCTTCGCCGTCCTCGGCTTGCTCGCTCGCGACCAGACGGGCCCGCTCGGCCGCCTCCAAGCGCTCTTGGCGCGCCACCTCGCGCGCCTGACGGCGCCGGGCCAGCCGAGCCTCGCGGCGGGCCTCGCGACGATCATGGGCGCGAGCCTCGAACCGGTACAGCACCGGCACCACGATCAGAGTCAGCAGCGTCGATGTGACCAGGCCGCCGATCACCACCAGGGCCAGCGGCTTGGAGATGAAGGAGCCGCCCCCGCCGGTCACCCCCAAAGCCATCGGAATCAGCGCGAACACCGTCGCCGCGGCCGTCATCAGGACTGGCCGCAGGCGTTTGCGGGCGCCCTCTTCGATCGCCTCGCCCAACGGCCGCCCGGCCCGGCGGTACTGGTTGATCAAGTCGATCAGCACTATGGCGTTCGCCACCACGATGCCGACCAGCAACAACAGCCCGATGAACGCCGCCACCCCGAGCGGGGTGTCGGTCACGACCAGGGTCAACAGCGCGCCGGTGGCCGCGAACGGAATCGCGATCAGCAGAATGAACGGCTGGGCGAGCGAGCCAAAAGTGCCGACCACCAAGATGAACACCAGCAGAACCGCGATCACCAGCGCCCACGCCAAATCGCCGAAAGCCTGATCCATGTCGGCGGCGACCCCGCCGATCTCGACTGTGACACCGGCCGGCAGGTCGAGTTCGTCGATGGCGTCGGCCAGGCCGCCAACCAACAACCCGAGGTCGTCGCTGGCCGGCGTCACCGAGATGGTGGCCGACCGCTCGCCGTCCAGGCGCGAGAGCGTCACCGGCACCTCGGTCACTTCGACGGCCATCAAATCCCCGACTGTGACGTCGCCGGTGGCGGTGGTCAGCAGCGGCAGCGCCTTCAATTCCTCGACGTCGGCGGCCGGGTCGCCGAGCGACAGGAAGACCGGAATCTCGCCCGCCTCCTCGTTCTCGAGCGAGCCGATCCGGGAGGGCACCATCAGGCCCAGCACAAGCTGTTCGACTTGGGTCTCGGTCAAGCCATAGTCCAGAACTTTTTCGCGGTCCGCCGTCAAGAGCACTCTGGGCTGCTCGTCCGCCAGATTGTTGACCACGTCGACGGCCCCGGGCAAATCCCTCGCGGCCTGCTCGACCTGCGCGGCGGCATCGTCCAAGGTCTCCGAATTGGCGGCCCGCACTATCAGGTCGACCGACGTCGAGATCAGCATCGAGGACTCGCTGGAGCTGACCGAGGTCTGCGCCACCAGGCCGCCCGACGAATCCGCCACCGCCTGGCGCACGCCCTCGACCACGGCCGAGGTCTCGGCGTCATCGTCGACCGTGACGTAATAGGTGGCCACCGGCTCGGCGGTGAAACTGATCATCCTCACCCCGCCGGCCGTGACCCGCGCCATCACCGAGCCGACGCCATCGACTTCGGCGATCGCCTTCTCGGTGCGCAGGGCCTGTTCGTTCTCGGCTTCCAGCGAGGTGCCGGCGAAGAAGGTCTGGTCGGCGGTGACGGTGCTGCCGCCGATGTCGCCGAGGAAGTTCGTCTCCAGGCGCGGCACCAGCAGGACCGTGCCGCCGAGCACGGCCGCGGCGGCGACTGTGACCAGCCAGGGGTGGCGCAGAGCCCCGCGCAGCGTCGGCATGTACAGGCGCTGGAAGAAGCCGTGGCGTTCGCGCCGCTCCGATTCCGCCCGCTGGTAGGCCTGGTCTTCGGCGTCGATCGCGACCGGGGCCTGGACAAACCAGTAGGCCAGCACCGGCACTATGGTCAGCGCCACCAGCAGCGAGGCGCACAGCGCGATCGCCACCGTCGGCCCGAAGGGGCGGAACAATTCGCCCACCATCCCGCCGATGAAGGCCAGGGGCAGGAAGACGGCGGCGGTGCAGAATGTCGAGGAGGCGACCGCGCCGGAGACTTCCCCGACCGCGCCGATGATGGCCCGTTTCTTCTCCTCGCCGTAAGACAGATGGCGCTTGATGTTCTCGATCACCACGATCGAGTCGTCCACCACCCGGCCGATCGCCATGGTGATGGCGGCCAACGTCAAAATGTTCAGCGTCTGCCCGGTGACACCCAACCCGATGAACGCCATCAGCAGGGACAGCGGAATCGACACCGCCGAAACCAGAGTCGCCCGCACCGACATCAGGAACAGCCAGATCACAAGGATGGCGAAGCCAAGCCCCAAGGCGCCCTCCTCGACCAGCCCGCGAATCGAGTCCTCGATGAATGGCGCCTGGTCGAACACGATCCCGGTGGAGATCCCCTCCGCCTCAAAGGCCTCGCGGAGTTCCTCCAAGGTCTCATGCACCGCGTGCGAGACCTCGACCGTGTTCCCGGTCGGAGTCTTGGTGACCGACAGCGAGACGGCGGTCTCCCCGTCCAGCCTGGAATAGGAAGAGGTCTTCTCCGGCCCCTGTTCGACGTCTGCGACATCGCCCACTGTCACGACTTCGCCGTCCGGCCCCTTGGCGAGTTCCAGTTCGCGCAGTTCTTCGACGCTCGCCAGGTGGCGGCCGCTTTGGACCGACAGCGTCAAATCGCCCCGCGCCACCTCGCCGGCCGGCATGGCGACGCCGTTCTCCGCCAGCACCGCGCCGATCTTCGCCATCGTCAGACCGTTTGCCGCCAAGTCTTCGGCCCGCGGGGTGATCACGACTTCGTCGGGCGCGATGCCGCTGACGGTGACAGTGCGCACGTTTTCCAGCCGCGCCAGGCGCGGCTCCAGCACCTCATTGACCATGTGGTGCAATGTCGCCCGGTCGCCGCCGCGGACCGCCAAGTTGACAACCGGCAAGTCCGCCATCGAGCCGGTCATGACCGTGACGTCGACTTCGTCCGGCAGCAGTCGGGCCACCCGGCTCATGGCCGTCGACAGTTTCTCGTTGGCCGTGTCGATATTCGTGCCATAACGGAACTGGGCGGCGGCGTAGAGGTTCGAGTTGACCGATGTCGTCAGAACCGAGTCCACGCCCGGCACCGACTCGATCGCCCCCTCGATGTGGTCCGCGATCTGCTGTTCCATCAGCTCGGCGGAAACACCCTCGTTTGTGGCCGTGACCAGCGCCATCGGCATCTCGACCGAGGGGATCATCTCCTGGCCCAGGCTCCTGATCGCGAACAGTCCGCCAATCACGATGGCGAGCGACACCAAGGCTACGACGGCGCGGTTGCGCATCGACAGCTTCGTCAGTTGGAGCATTCGAACTCCTGGGGCCAGGGTGAACACCGGGTTACCGGCGATCAAACTTTTCTGTTGCTACCTTCTAATTTCTCACAAATTGGTGGGCAACACTTACCGCCGGTTTGGCTGGGCCACCCACCCGGTGCTATAGCCGCCGCCGGCGGGCCGGCCGCGATCCGGGAGACTGAGCAATTCGGACATCTTGATCCGCTCGCGGCGCAGGGCGCGCGGATTGCTCGCATTTCGGGCCGAGATGGGACGGCGCGACTATAGTCGCTGGGCAGACCGCTGTCGCAAAACTCTGCCCGAGGAGGGCCGATGGACATTCAGCTAGTCGACCCGGCGCTCCGCAAGCTGGTCCGCCGCGCCAGTTCGATCGATTTCAGTCACGCGCCCGCGCGGCGCCTCGCCCGGTTGGTCGGCGGCCTGCAATTGCCGCGCCGGGAACAGGGCGTCTCGGTTACCCAGGTCAGGTCAGGCCCGGCCCGGTTGCGGCTCTACCGGCCAGCCGCCGTCACCGCCCGCGCCGGTTTGCTGTGGATCCACGGCGGCGGGTATCTGTTCGGCCGCGCCCGCCAAGACGACTTTCTGTGCGCGCGGGTGGCCCGCGAATTGGGGATACCGGTCGCCTCGGCCGAATACAGACTGGCGCCTGAGAACCCGTTCCCGGCCGGGCTCGATGACGTTCAGGCGGCTTGGGACTGGCTGGCCGCCAAGGCCGCGCCTGACGGCCGGCCCACCGCGACGGCGGGCGCGGCGGTTCGACTGGGCGTCGG
>JAITKC010000160.1 GCA_031278665.1 Bifidobacteriaceae bacterium
CAAGCGCCGCGGCCAGCGGGATCTCCATCGACACCACGACGATGTCGGCGGCGGCGATCTGGTCGGCAAAGGCCCGGACCCGTTTGGGCGTCAACCAGTCCAAGGCGCCGGGCGCCACCACGATCCGGTTGTCGCCCGAAGGCTCGACCAGGATCAGCGCCACCATTGTCGGCTGGCCGGGGACGACCTGGACGCCGGAGCCGTCGACGCCTTCGCGCGCCCACAACCGCTTGGCCTCGCGGCCGAAGTCGTCGTCGCCGACAGCGGTCAAGAAAACCGCTTCGGCCCCCAGGCGGGCGGCCGCGACCGCCTGATTCGAGCCCTTGCCGCCCGGGCCCTGGCTGAAACTGCTGCCGAGCACAGTTTCCCCGAGCACCGGCAACCGCGGGCATTTGACGGTCATCCCGACGCCGTAGGCGCCGACGACGGCGATTCTCATAGCCGCGCGGCCGTTCAAGGCGTCGGGGGCGTGAACGAAGGCCAAACGCCTTTGGTCAAGATGTAGCAGCCGTAGGGCCGGGCCTCCGCCGTGGCGACTATCACGGCCGCTCCGCGCGCCTCGGAGTAGAACGCGAAGCGCTCAATCCAGCGAACGTTGATCGCCCGCCCCTCCGCCGCCTCGGCCGCGGCCACGACCTCGGCTGTGACCGCCGGCCTGGCCGGGTCGCCGACCACCTCCATCGCCGCCAGCGGCGACGGCACAAAGGTGTCCAGCGGCATCACCGAGCAAATCGCGGCGACCGCCGCCGGCGCGCCGATCCCGGCCAAATGCGCCACCGGCCGGCCGGCGGCGTAAGCCGGGTAGTTCCTGTCGACCACCACCACTTTGTCGCCGTGGCCCATCCGCGCCAACTGGTAGAGCAGATCTGGTGTCAGCGCCGGGTCGAGTCCTTTGAGCATGTCCACCCCCTTTGGTGTCGCGTACCTGCGCCGTCGCGCGTCGCGGGCCCGGGTCCGAGGCTGGGTTGACACCGCCGGACCTTGGGGATAGCTTGAACGGCGTACCCCAAATGTAATCGTTAACGTCGCGATCGGCAAGACGCCCGACCAACTGGCCAAACCGTTGGCGCAGTTCCCAAGCCAGTCCCAACGCCGCGATGACGAGACCACGAGGAGTGACTCGAAGTGAACGCTCAGGCAATGAGGCAAGTCCATCTCGACTTTCACAATTCGTCCTGGATTGAGAGCGTGGCGGACCAATTCGACGCCGAACAATTCGGCGACACAATGGCGGGCGCGCACGTCACATCGGTGAACGTGTTCGCGAAGTGCTTACACGGTTTCTCCTACTACCCCACCGAAGTCGGCCAACCCCATCCCGGGCTCAAACGCGATCTGCTGGGCGAGCAGATCGCCGCGCTGCGCCGACGCGGCATCAAGGCGCCGGTCTACTTGTCGGTCCTGTGGGACGACTGGGCGGCGCAAACCCACCCCGAATGGGTGGCCGTCGACCGCGACGGCCGCCTGCTCGCCCGCCCGCCGTATTCCAACGCCTCGGCGATCGACCACGCGCTCGGCTGGAGCGTGCTCGACCTCGCCAGCGGCTACGCCGACCACGTCGTGGACCAAGTCGAGGAGATCTGCTCGCTCTACGAAGTCGACGGCTTTTGGTTCGACATAGTCTCGGTGATCCCCAACCACTCCCCCGCCGGAATGGCCCGCATGCGCTCGGCCGGCGTCGACGTCGGCGACCAACAAGCCGTGCTCGACTTCTATTTGGCGGTCCGCGACAATTTCATCGGCCGGATCGAGCGCCTGGTCCACCGCCACGCCCCGGCCGCGACTTTGGTCTACAACCACACCACCGACGCCTGGCTGGCCCGAACGCTGGCGGCGCAAAACCAGATCGACGTCGAATCTTTGCCGACCGACGGCGCTTGGGGCTATTTGCATTACCCGGTCGTCAGCCGCTACGCCCGGACTTTCGGCGCGCCGGTGGTCGGCATGACCGGCCGGTTCCACCGCTCTTGGAGCGACTTCGGCGGCCTGAAGACACCCGACCAACTGGCCTATGAGGTCGCCACAGTCCTGGCGGCCGGAGGATCGCCCTCGATCGGCGACCATCTGGACCCCTCGGGGCGGTTGGACCCGGCCGTTTACGCCGTGATCGGCGAAGTTTACGGGCGAGCCGAGGCGCTCGAGCCGTGGCTGGCCGGCGCCAGGCCGCTGACCGAGGCCGCGGTGGTGGCCCAATGGGACGCGGCGGCGGCCGACGCGGGACGCCTGACGACAGCTCTCATCCCCGGCGTCCACGGCGCCGCCGAGATGCTAATCGAACAGGCCGTGCAGTTCGACGTGGTGGACGCCGCCCGTCTGACGCCCGGACGTTACGACTTGATAGTGGTGCCCGATGACGCCGAACTCGGCCCCGGGGACGCGGCCGCCATCGAACTTTGCCGCCGGGCCGGCGCCGCCCTGCTGACCGCCGGGGCGCGGCCGGCCGCCGGACTGGGCGATCCGCCGATAGTCCAGGCCCGCCCGATCGCCACCCGGCCGGGATTCTTCCGGCCGGGCGAGTTGGCGGCCGAGGGCTCCCGGCTGGCCGCCGATTTCGCCTACGCCGCCTACGGACAGGCTTACGCGATCACCCCGGCGCCCGGCGCCGAAACCCTCGGCACCGTGGTCGAGGCCCGGTTCAACCGGACCTGGGCCCGTTTCACGTCACATGGCCATTCGCCGGTCGGCGACAAAGCCGCCGGGCCGTTGGTCGCCGTCCTGGGCGACTGGGCCCATTTGGCGACGCCGGCCTTCAGCGACTACCACCGCGAGGGCTACTGGCCGGGTTCGGCGGTGGTTCGGGCGCTGATCGACCGTCTGGCCCCCAGGCGACTGGTTCGCCACGACGGGCCCGCCTGGGTCGAGGCGGCGCTCCAGGCCGCCCCGGCGGCATCGGCCACCGTCTTGCACCTGACCGCCTATCAACCGCGGCGCGCCGCCCACCAGACCCCGCGCCTGGACGACGCCCACCCGCTGGCCGGTTTCGCGATCCGGGTCAGGACCGACCGCCCGGTCAAGCGGGTTGTGACAGTTCCGGACCGGGGGGCCGTGCCCCACTCGACGCTGGCGGACGGAACGGTCGAATTGCGTCCCCTAACCGTCGCGCCCCTAACGGTCATCGCCTTGGAACACGGCGACGGCCCGCCTCGGCCGGCGCGGCGGTGACGGCGCCGCGCCCGCGCCGCCTTTGAACCGAAGGAGGTAGTGGTGGCGACAATAATCGACGTGGCGGCCGCCGCGGCGGTCTCGACCGCCACGGTGACCCGCTATTTCAGCACCCCGGACAAGGTCAGCCCGGCCACCGCCCGGCGCGTCGAAGAGGCCGTCGCCGCCCTGGGCTACCGCCCCAACCTGCTGGCCCGGGGGTTGCGCCAGCGGTCCACCCGGCTGATCGGACTGGTCATCCAGGACGTCGAGAACTTGCATTTCACGGCCGTCTGCCGGGGGGCCG
>JAITKC010000161.1 GCA_031278665.1 Bifidobacteriaceae bacterium
CGGTGGCTGGCGGGGGCGTGTCGGTCAGCGTGAGCCGTGATTCGGGGCTCGTGCGAGTCACCTGCTCGCGCTGGCTCGCCTTGCCTGTCTTTGGGAACCGCCTGGTCAGCGCGGAAGCCACAGCGGCCTGCGAGCCAGAGCGCGGATGCGGTTGAGATCCCGGGCGGCGGTGGACCATACCGCCGCCAGATCCGCGGCCCAAGCTATGGGCGATGCCGCAGCCCAAGGTGGGAGCGATGGCGTGGGCGATGGCGTGGACCGGTGGGTGGCCAAAACTGCGGGCCGCCGCGTGGGCGATGGCGTGGGCGATGGCGTGGACCAACGGGCGGCCAATACTGCGGGCCGTTGCGCGCCCGACGGCGTGGGCGATGGCGTGGACCGGTGGGCGGCCAAAACTGCGGGCCGCTGCGTGGGCGATGGCGCGAGCCAGAGCGCAACCGGAGCGTTTGGTCCGATGTGGGGAATGGTTTGTGCCGATGGGGCCTCGGGCTGGTCGAATGGGCGCGGGTCGGGCGACCGGTCGGCTAAACCTGCCCGAGATGGGGGATCGGGCACGGTCTTGGCGGTCGCGCTGATCGCGGCTTTGGCTTCGGCGCTGATCGCGTTGACAACCGTGGCCGCGGCGCTGGCCGCGCGGCAACGCGCGGCGGCTGCGGCCGACTTGGCCGCTCTAGCCGGGGCGCAGTCGCTGATCGACGGCCAAGAGCTGGAGCAGGCGTGCCAACTGGCTGATCAGGTGGCTCAGTCAAACGGCGCCGAGTTGGCAACTTGCAGCCGGGCGCCACTCGACGGTCTGGCCGTGACTTGCCGGGTCGGCGTTGTCCTGCCGGTGTTCGGGCCCAGACAGGCAGTGGGTTCGGCGGTGGCCGGTCCGCCCTGATCAGGGGCGGCCTGTCCGGTCGCGGCCGGCCGGTTGGTGGGCTTGCGGCGGTCGGTGGGTTCGGCGGTGGCCGGTCGGGGTTGGCGTCGACCGGCGGGCGCCGCCGGGCGGGCGCGCGGATCGGGTCGGCGCGCGCCGGGGTGTTATTCGGGCGGGGTCGGATTGTGGTCCTTGACCAGGGTGGCGACTAGCGCCAAGGCGCCCGGTTTGGACAGCGTCTGGTTGCCGTTGCCGCACTTGGGCGATTGGACGCAGGACGGGCAGCCGTCCTCGCACGGGCATTGCTCCAGCAGCGCCCGAACCGCGGCGAGCAGGTCGGCTCGGCGTTGAAACGCGCGCTCGGCGAAGCCAGCCCCGCCGGGCACCGCGTCGTGGATGAAAATGGTCGCCGCGCCGGTGTCGGGGTGGCTGGCGGTCGAAAGGCCGCCCAGATCCCAACGATCGCAGGTGGCCAGGAGGGGCAGCAGCCCTATACAGGCGTGTTCGGCGGCATGGAGGGCGCCGGGCACGTCGGACTCATCCAGTCCCGCCTCGGCCAAGGTTTCGGGCGGCGCCACAACCCAGGTCGCGGCCGTCCGGAGGACCGATTGCGGCATGTCCAGCCGCGCCGTGTCGATCCGCTTCAGCCCCGGCGGGCGCAGCCGCATGAACCCGGTCACCTGCGCGGTCACATCGACTAAGCCGAAGTGCCAATCGGCCCGCCGGCCGGCCAGCGACTGTTTGCGCTCGACCACGCGGACGGTCGAACGATGAAGCGGCATAGTGCGGTAAGGCGGCCGGGCCGCCTTGACCAGGGCGACCGCGCCGTCCAAGTCCAGATCTGTGACAAGGAAGGTGGCGCCTTGGTGAAGGTAGACCGCGCCGGGGTGGACCGCCGCCGGCGCGCTGGCCGAATCGACCGTCCCAAGGATTCGCCCGGTCTCGGATTCGACCACCTGGACCAGTCCGCCGCCGGCGCCCCGCAAATCGGTCAGGTCGGTGGCCCGCTCCGCCGCCACCCAGAACCAGCGCCCGCCGCGTCGGCGCAACGCGCCCGTTTGAGATAGCGATTCGACCACGGCGGGCGCGGATTCATCGAGTTCCGGCAGTTCGGACTCCTCGAGCGGCCATTCGGCGGCGGCCGCCGCCAAATGCGGCGCGGCGACGTAAGGGTTCGACGGGTCGAAGACCGTCGCCTCAAGCGGCGCCGCGACCAGCGCTTGGGGATGGTTGACCAGATACGAGTCGAGCGGGTCCCGCCCGGCCACCCAGACCGCCAAGCCGTCGCCGCCGGCTCGCCCGGCCCGCCCGGCTTGCTGGCGCAAGGCGATTCTGGTGCCCGGCCAACCGGCCGTGATCACGGCGTCCAAGCCGGCGACGTCGATGCCCAACTCCAACGCGCTCGTCGAGACCAAGCCCAGCAGCGCCCCGCTGCGCAGGCGCTCCTCGAGGTCGCGGCGTTCCTCCGGCAGATAACCGCCGCGATAAGTGGCCACCCGTCCGGCCAATCCCTCGCCGACCAGTTGACGTGCGGCGTTGGCGACCGATTCGGCGGAGTAGCGCGACCGCACGAACACCAAGGTGCGCGCGCCGATCTTGACTAAATCGGCCAGCAGCCTGGCGGCCTCGGCCGGCGCGGAGCGCCGCGACCCGCCCGCCTGTTCCTCCCCGCCCTTCTCGCGATAAGAGTCAGCGCGCACACGGCCGGCGGCGCCGGCGGCGCCGGCGGCACCGGAACCGGCGGCATCGGCGGCATCGGCGGCACGGGAAGCGGCACCGGAGCCGGCGGCATCGGCGGCGCCGGAACCGGCGGCATCGGCGGCACCCGCGGCAGCGGCATCGGCGCGCGGACGGTAGGCGGCGCCGGAACCGGCAGCGGCATCCGCGCGCGGACGGTAGGCGGCGCCGGAACCGGCATCGGCGGAATGGTCGTCGGCGGCATCGGAGGGCGGACGCCACAAGACGAACGTCCGTTCGCCACTGGCGGCGGTGTCCTGGTTGACGACGGCGACGGCGGACGGGTCCTCGCCGATCAGCCGAGCCAAAGTCGACTCCGGCTCGCTGACCGTGGCCGAGGCGGCCAAGAAAACCGGGTCGGCGCCATAGCGGCGGGCGAGGCGCCGCAGCCGCCGCGCCACCCAGGCGACGTGGGCGCCCATCACGCCCCGATAGGCGTGCAGTTCGTCGACGATGACGTAGCGCAGCCCGCGCAAAAACCCGGCCCAGCGGGCGTGGTCGCCGAGCAGCGAGAAATGCAGGAAATCCGGGTTGGTCAGCACCACGTCGGCGCGCGCGCGCACCAGGCGGCGCAATTGCGCCGGGGTGTCGCCGTCGCAGGTGAACACCTCGAGTCCCTCGACCTCGGCCGCCTTCAGCCAGACCCGCAGGTTGGCCTCTTGATCGGCGGCCAACGCCTTGGTCGGCGCCACATAAATGGCCGAGGCGCGCGAACGCACCTGGGTCACCCGGCCCAACTCATACGGCTGGTCGAGCGCCGCCAGCACGGGAGTCCACAATGCCAATGATTTGCCCGAGCCGGTGGCGGTCGCGATCACACAGTGTCCGGCCCGGCCCGCCTGCATCGCCTCAACCTGGTGAACCCAAGGCCGGGCTATGCCAAGGCGGGCGCAACCCTCGCGCAGCCAGTCGGGCGACCAGTCGGGCCAATCGGCCTGCGCGCCGTCGCGGGCGGCGGTCACCTCGACATGGGTGACGCGCTCGGCCCGGAGTTCCGCTTCGCCGAGGGCCGCAACCAGGCGGTTCACATGACAATGGTGCTCCGCCCAAGCCGGGCGCGCCAGTTATTTCACTGTCGGCGGCGCAGCGCGCGACGACCGCGCGAGGCCGGGTCGTCTAGAGCCGCCTGACGTCGGGTCGTTCAGGGCCGCCCGATGCCGCGTGGCCCGGATCGCGCGACGCCGGGTCGTTTAGGGCCGCCTGACGCCGGGTCGTTCGGGCCCGCCCGATGCCGCGTGGCCCGGATCGCGCGAGGCCGCGTCGGGTGGTTATTGCAATTCGTCGGCCAGGATGAGTCCCGCGTCGAGCGCCGAGGCCAGCGGCGAGATGTACCAGTCCCCGCCCGCCCCCTTGACGGCGCTGACGCCGAGGACCCCCATCAAATCGGGCAGCTTCTCGAGATCGTTGATCGGCCAGTCCGCCAGGTCGAGGCCCAGGTCGGCGCCACAAATCTGCCGGGATGACCCGGCCGAGGTGACCGTTGCGCAGCCGTTGGCGTATTCGATGCTTCCCTCAACTCCTTCCGCGCCCAGCGCGGCGAGAAACTCGCCCTTGGCTTTGACCTGGAGCGAGGCGAACAGACTCTGGGCCCCACCACTCTCAACCGACAACCGCCAAAGCCAGTCGCCCTCTTGGGTCAGTGTGGCGATTATTTCGACGCCGTCGGCGGCGATGTTGAACGTCCATTCGTCGTTCGAGCGCGACATGTCGAATATCGACGCAATCGTCAGCGAATCCAAGGTGATCCGGGTGTGGCCGGAGATTTCAGAGTGTTGGCTGCCTGTGGCCTCAATCGCCGGCCAGGCCAGCGCGCCGCCGACGCCCGAGGTCAACGCCGGGCCATAAACCGCCAGCAGCCGCGATTCCGCGACCGGCAGAGCCTTGGCCAATTCCCGCGGGTCGCCGCTTTCGCCGGTGGCCGCGACTGCGGCGACCAAGTTGGCGAGCGCCGCCTCGGGGTTTGACGCGCCGCGCATCTCGCCCTCGGGAATCGGGTCGCCCAAGGCGGCGTTGTCCAGTCCGGCCGACTCATAGGCGTACTGGGCCATCGTCATCGAGGCCGATGTGAACCATTTGCCGTCCTCTTTGACGGTTACCAGGAACAGGTCGCTCAGGCCGCTCTCCGCGACCAGATCGTCAATTCCCTTGCTGACCGGGAAGATCGACTCCAATTGCGACCGCACTTCGGATTCGGTGATCGGTCCGAGGCCGGAGTATTGGCTGAAGAGGCCGCCCAGCGTGTCCGCGCCCAGGTCGTGAGAATCCATGATGGCGGAGGCCAGTTTGGCGGTGTCGGCGTCCAGTGTGATGGTTCCGCCGGCCAGCGCCGTCCGGTCGACGCCTTCGGCGATCGACTGGCTGGCGAACTCCAAGTCCTTGAACTCGACGGTCACCGAGTCTTGGAACCGCTCGATTAGCTCTTGTGCCTGTTTTGCCTGGTCGGAGTCCTTAGCTGACTGCTGGCCGGCTTCGATCAGCGGGTCCAGCAAACTCCGTTCGGATGGCGCGACGTGGGCGATGACTTTCGCGTAGTCGAGCGCGGCGAAGTCCCGCAGCATCGCCTCGGCCGCGTCTTCGGGGCTGGCCGCGCCGCCGGCGCCGCGCAGGCCCAACAGCGCCCAGGCGGCGCCGCCGGCCACGGCCAGGGCGGCGACCACCGCGACGCCGACCAGCACGCCCCGCCGTTTGCGCTTTGGCGGCGCCGCCGCGGGCGGCGTCTCGCCCGGCGAGGTGAAGGAGGGTTGTTCGAGTAGCGGGTAGTAGCGGCCGTCGGAGGCCAGGAATTGGCCCGGCGCGGCGCCCGTTTGCCCGAATTGCGCCGGCTGCCCGAATTGCGCCGGTTGCCCGATGCCGCCGGGTCCGGTTGTGGCCGACCAGTCAGCCGTCGGCCCGGCCGCGTTTGGCGCGCCGTAGGATCCCGGCGCCGCGGCCGGCCCGCCCGGCTGGCCATACTGCCCGGGCTGCGCGAACTGCGCGGGCTGCTCAGGTGTCCCGAATTGCGCGGGCGTCCCGAATTGCGCGGGCTGCGCGGGCTGCTCAGGCGGCCCGAACTGCTCAGGCGGCCCAAACTGCGCGGGCTGCTCAGGCGTCCCGAATTGCGCGGGCGTCCCGAATTGCGCGGGCGTCCCGAATTGCGCGGGCTGCCCGAGCTGCTCAGGCGTCCCGAATTGCGCGGGCTGCGCGAACTGCGCGGGCTGCTCAGGCGGCCCGAATTGCTCAGGCGACCCGAACTGCGCGGGCTGCCCGAATTGCGCGGGCTGGGGGTACTGGCCGGCGGGACCGGGAAAGCCGGGCGTCATCGGGCCGGCGCCAACGGCTCTTGACCACAGATCGGAGGGTTGGCCGGCGGCCGGACTCGAGTCGGCGAAGCCGCCGGGGGCGGGCGCCTGGCCGGGAGGAACGGGCGGGGGTTGATTCCAAGGCTGGGATGGCGGCGTTGTCATGACGACCTCCTGCAAGGGTAGTTGCCGTCTCAAGTCTGATGCCTGGCGACCTCGCTGGACAACTCGGCGGCGGCGAATAGCTCAGCCGCGCTTGATTCGTCAGGGCTTAAACAGAGTCGTCGGTGTGCGGCGTGCTGGCCTGGCGCGGGCGCAACCGGGGCCGGGGCCGGGGCCCCGCCGGACCGGGTGTCCAAAAGTGCCCGCACGTTGCCGCCGAGGGCATCGTGCGCGGGGTTCTGGACATCCGCTTCCCGGCCGATTCGCCCATCGCCGCCGGCCCGGGCCCCACGGCGACATCGATTGGTTGACTATCGCGGCGCGCGATCAACTCGGTCCCGTCAAAGCGCGCCAACGACAGCCGGCGGCGGACCGACAGGCGGGCGGACGCCTTTTTGAGGTACGGTCAAGGGCCGGAACCTGTTTGAGGGGTGTCGGTCGTGTCTTTTGCTAGGAGGGATTGTGGAGGCAGCCAAGAAGTTGGTGATCGTCGAGTCTCCGACCAAGGCCAAGACGATCGGGCGTTATCTGGGCGACGATTACCGCGTCGAGGCCTCCGTCGGCCACATTCGCGATCTGCCGCAGCCCTCGGAACTGCCGCCGGAGTTGAAGAAGGGGCCTTACGGCCGGTTCGCCGTCAACGTCGATGACGGCTTCGACCCTTATTACGTGGTTGAGGCGGACAAGAAGAAGAAGGTCGCCGAATTGCGCCGGGCGCTCAAGCAGGCGGCCGAACTCTATCTGGCGACAGACGAAGACCGCGAGGGCGAGGCGATCGCCTGGCATCTGATGCAAGTTCTGAAGCCGAAGATTCCGGTCAAGCGGATGGTTTTCCACGAAATCACCAAAGAGGCGATCGACCGGGCGGTGGCCAATCCGCGCGAGGTCGACCTGGACCTGGTCGACGCCCAGGAGACCCGGCGCATCCTGGACCGCCTCTATGGTTACGAGATCTCGCCGGTGCTGTGGCGCAAAGTCCGGGCCGGATTGTCGGCCGGCCGGGTCCAGTCGGTCGCGACCCGCCTGGTCGTTCAGCGCGAACGCGAGCGGATGGCGTTCCGGACGGCCGATTATTGGGGAATCGCGGCGACTTTCAGCGCCGACGGCCAACCTTTCGCCGCCACTTTGACCGCCGTCGATTCGCGGCGGGTGGCCACCGGCAAAGACTTCGACGACTGCGGCCAGCTAACCGGCTCCGGTTTGGTCCAACTCGGCGAGCCCGAGGCCCGCCAGTTGGCCGAGGACCTGGCCGGGGCCGCGTTCGCCGTCTCAGATCTGACCGAGAAGCCCTACAAACGGCGTCCGGCCGCCCCGTTCACCACCTCCACATTGCAACAGGAGGCCTCGCGCAAACTGCGGATGAACTCGCGCCAGACTATGCGGGTGGCCCAGCGCCTCTATGAGAACGGCCACATCACCTATATGCGGACGGATTCGACCCATTTGTCGGATCAGGCCGTGGCCGCCGCCCGGCGCCAAGCGGCCGAACTTTACGGTCCGGACTGTTTGCCGTCCGCGCCGCGCCATTACGCCACCACGACCAAGAACGCCGCCGAGGCCCATGAGGCGATCCGCCCGTCCGGCGACCGTTTCGCGGCGCCGGCCGCGTTGGCCGCCCGCCTCAGCGGCGACGAGTTGAAACTTTACGACCTGATTTGGAAGCGCACAGTCGCCTCGCAGATGAACGATGCCGTCGGCCGGACCGTGTCGGTCAAGCTGAGCGGGCGCGGCGCCGGCCGCGAGGCCACTTTTGGGGCGTCCGGCACGATCATCACGCACCGCGGTTTTCTGGCCGCCTACGAGGAGGGCCGCGACCAGTCGCGGTATGAGGACTCCTCGGAGGCTGAGACGCGCCTGCCGGAGTTGTCCAAAGGCCGTCCGGTCGACACGGTGCGCCTTGAGCCCCAGGGCCACCAAACCACCCCGCCGCCGCGTTATACCGAGGCCTCGCTGGTCGCGGCCTTGGAAAAGCGCGGCATCGGCCGGCCGTCGACTTACGCGGCCACGGTCTCGCTGATCGAGGACCGGGGCTACGTCGAGCGGCGGGGCATGGCTTTGGTGCCGACCTGGTTGGCTTTCGCGGTCACCCGGCTGCTTGAGCAGAACTTCGCCGACCTAGTCGATTACGACTTCACCGCGGCGATGGAGAACGACCTCGACGAGATCGCGGCCGGGCGCCAGGACCGGGCGCGCGGGCTGGGAGAGTTCTATTCCGGCCGCCCGGACAAGGCGGCCGGCGGCCCGGCGGCCCCGGCGGCCCCGGCGGCCCCGGCGGACCAGAGGCCGGGCGATCCGGCGGCCGCGCCGCCGCGTCCGGCGTCGCTACGGGAGGTCGGTCTCAAACGGTTGGTCGAAGGCCAAGACGAAATCGACGCCCGCGACATCAACACCGTGCCCCTGGGCGACGGCATCGTGCTAAGGGTTGGGCGCTACGGGCCCTATCTCGAAGTCCAAAACGGCCAGGTCAACGGCGAGGCCAAACGGGTCCGCGTGCCCGACGAATTGGCGCCTGACGAGTTGACCCTGGACAAGGCCCGGGAACTGCTCCAAGCCCCGGTCGACCAGACGCGGGAACTGGGCGCCGACCCGGCGACCGGGCGCCTGGTGGTGGTCAAGAACGGGCGTTTCGGCCCCTATGTCACCGAGGTGATCGAAGATGGCGAGGCCGGCGGCAAAGCCGCCAAGCCGCGCAACGCCTCGTTGTTCAAGTCGATGACGCCCGAAACTGTCACCTTGGAAGACGCCCTGCGCCTGATGTCGCTGCCGCGGGTGGTCGGAACCAATGCCGACGGCGCCCAGATCACCGCCCAGAACGGGCGCTATGGCCCCTATATCAAATGCGGCGCCGAGTCGCGGTCGCTGGCCGGCGAAGACGAACTGTTCAGCGTCACCGAAGACCAGGCCCGGCTTTTGCTGGCCCAACCGAAACAGCGCCGGCGATCGGCCGCCGCGCCACCCTTGCGGGAATTGGGCGCGGACCCGGCATCGGGCAAGCCGATTGTGGTCAAAGACGGCCGGTTCGGCCCCTATGTGACCGATGGCGAGGTCAACGCGACTTTGCGCAAGGGCGACGATGCCGTGTCAATCACCCTCGAGCGGGCGGCCGCCCTGTTACAAGACAAGCGCGAGCGCGGCCCGGCCCAGCGCCCGCGCCGCGCCGCCCCGGCCAAGAAGACCGCCGCCGGGCGGTCCGCCGGCACGGGCGCGGCCAAGAAGACCGCCGCGGCCAAGAAGACCGCCGCGGCCAAGAAGACCGCCGCGGCCAAGTCCGCGTCCGGCGCCCGCAAAGCCAAGCCGGCCGCCGGAAGCGCCGGCTCCGGCCAGCCGGGCGGCCAGGAATCCGGGGAATCCGGTGAAGAAACCGGATTCCCCGGCTGAAACTGTGTTGGCCTGCCGCGTTTCCTTAGGTCAGCGCGTTGCGCTGCCCACGTCAAC
>JAITKC010000183.1 GCA_031278665.1 Bifidobacteriaceae bacterium
CGGCGCGGGCCAAACTGGCGCCGGCCCGGCGGTAGTCGTCCGGATCGCCGCCGCCGACGCCGACTAACACGACCATCGGGGCCAGCCGCGACCAGGCCGAGGCCGCCGAGTGCTCCACCGGCAACTCCAAGACCAGGGTCTGACCAGCCCGGCCGGTGAATCCGGCCCGCTCGGCGGTGGCGGCGAAGTCGATCCCGTAACGGACGGCGGCCTCGGCGCTGCCCTGGTCGGGCTCCAATCCGTCCGGGCCGGCGGCGACCCCGATCCCCAGAACCGGACAGTTGACGGCCTTGATCCGGGCGCTGGTGGCGACGCGCCCCAAAGCCAGGTGGACCCGCGGCAGCGCGGCGGCGCCGCCCGCCGCGGCCGGACCGGCTTGTTTCAACCCAAGACAGCCTTCAGGCCGTCGTCGAGCGCCGTCGCCTCGGC
The DNA here is from genome assembly GCA_031278665.1 of Bifidobacteriaceae bacterium. Classification (GTDB taxonomy): domain Bacteria; phylum Actinomycetota; class Actinomycetes; order Actinomycetales; family WQXJ01; genus JAIRTF01. The sequence continues at coordinate 430 of JAITKC010000183.1, forward strand.
CTGGTCGAGTTCGACCACCAGGCGGCCGCCGCCCTCAAGCGGGACGCGGATGACAATTCCGCGACCTTCTTTGACCACTTCGAGGGGGCCATCTCCGGTCCTCGGCTTCATGGCTGCCATGCTCGTCCCCTTCCCGGACTCCAACTAGCAAACTCGTCACATTCTAGTGCCCGCCAGCGCCATAGCTGGTCAGCCACCGGCTTGGGCCGAGGCGACCAGGCGCAGATGCGCCCGCGCGGCGGTCCGCTCGCGCTCGAAGTGGGCGGCCGTGGCGGCCTCCCAGTCGCGCAGCGACGGCGCCTCCGATTGGCCGTCGCGGGCGAGCACGCGCTGGCGACGCCAATCCGGCGGCCCGTCCATCCAGACGATCACCGGATCGCGGGCGTCGGCCGCCCTGGGCGCGCAGCCGCAACCCTCGACCACCAGGCAATCCCCCGCCGGCACCCGGATCAGCGGACCGGTCGCGGACCCGGCCAGCCAGTCGTAGGCTCTAAAAGCGCCGGGCCGGCCGGCCGACCAATCCGCCAACACCAGTTCCACTAACCGGCAGTACGCCCCCTCCAGCCCCGACCAGCCCAGGTAGAGGTCGTCCAGGTGGACCAGCGGCGCGTCGAGACCGGCCGCCAGTCCGGTGGCGAAGACGGTCTTGCCGGCCCCGGCCGGTCCGTCCACCAGAATCAGGCGGCGTCGACCCACCGGCGCAGCCCCTCGGCCGCCGCCAGGGCGGCGTTCAACTGCGCGCGCACCGACTCCGGAGCGGTCCCTCCGACCCCGCCGCGGGCCGCCAACGCGCCCTCGACCGTCAGGACCTCGCGCACCTCCGGCGTCAGCCTGGGGTCGACCTTAGCCAACTGGTCCTCGGTCAGCTCCCAAAGCTCCTTGCCCTCGGCCTCGGCCAGCCTGACCGCCCGGCCCGCCACCGCGTGGGCGTCGCGGAACGGCGTGCCCTGTTTGACCATCCATTCGGCCATGTCGGTGGCCAGCGCGTGGCCGCGGGGCGCCAATTCGGCCAGCCGGGCGACGTCGAACTCGAGCGTCCCGACCAAACCGGCCATCGCCGGCAATAACAGCGCCAGCGTGTCGACGGCGTCGAACACCGGCTCTTTGTCTTCTTGCAGATCGCGGTTATAGGCCAGCGGCAGGCCCTTGAGAGTCGCCAACAAGCCGGTCAGGTCCCCGATCAGGCGGCCGGCCTTGCCCCGCGCCAACTCGGCGATGTCGGGATTCTTCTTTTGCGGCATGATACTGGAGCCGGTGGCGAAGGCGTCGTGCAGGGTGACATAGCCGAATTCGGCGGTCGACCAGATGACGATCTCCTCTGCCAGGCGCGACAAGTCGACGGCGATCAGCGCCGCCACGAAGGCGAACTCCGCCACCACGTCCCTTGAGGCGGTGGCGTCGATCGAGTTCTCGGACGGCTCGCCCAGGCCCAGGCGGCGCGCCACCAGGGCGGGGTCCAGGCCGAGCGTCGATCCGGCCAGGGCGCCGGCCCCGTAGGGCGAACGCTTGGCCCGCCGGTCCCAGTCCTGGAGCCGCTCGGCGTCGCGCAGCAACGGCCAGACGTGCGCCAGCAGGTGGTGGGCCAGCGCCACCGGCTGGGCGTGTTGCATGTGGGTGCGCCCGGGCATCGCGACGCCCCGGTGGGCGGCCGCCTGGCCGGCCAGCGCGTCGACCAGGTCGAGCAGTCCGCCGACGATGCCGCGCGACTGTTCGCGCAGCCAAATCCGGATCAGCGTGGCGATTTGGTCGTTCCGGGAACGCCCGGCCCGCAGTTTGCCGCCCAGGTCCGGGCCGGCCAACTCGATCAGACGCCGCTCCAGGGCGGAGTGCACGTCTTCGTCCCAGGCGGCCGGCGCGAAGGCGCCGGTTCGGACCTCTTCGGCCAGTTGGTCGAGGTCGACTTTGAGGTCGTGCAGTTCGCAGTCGCTCAGCAGTCCGGCGGCGCGCAGCGCCTCGGCGTGGGCCGCCGAGCCGGCGATGTCCACCCGCGCCAGACGCCAATCGAACTGGGTCGACTTCGACAGGGCCTGTAGTTCGGGCGACGGGCCGGCCGCGAAGCGGCCTCCCCACAGCCCCCGGCCGGATTCAATCGCTTGGTTGTCAGTCACACCGGCCAGGTTACCCGGACCCGCCGCCGCCGGCCTGGCGGCGGCGGCCGGCGGGGCGCTCAGAAGCCGTCGGCGGCCAGGCGGGCGGCCGAATCGGCCTGGACGGCCGAATCGATCACCGGGCCCAAGTCGCCGTCCAACACCTGGTCAAGGTTGTAGGCCTTGAAACCGGTCCGATGGTCGGCGATCCGGTTCTCGGGGAAGTTGTAGGTCCGGATGCGCTCGGAGCGGTCGACTGTGCGCACCTGCGAGCGGCGAGCGTCGGCGGCGGCCGCCGCCGCCTGTTCGGCCCGCAGGGCCAAAAGGCGGGCCCGCAGTATTCGCAGCGCCTGCTCCTTGTTTTGAAGTTGCGACTTCTCGTTTTGGCAACTGACCACCAGCCCGGTCGGCAAGTGGGTGACGCGCACGGCGCTGTCGGTGGTGTTGACCGACTGCCCGCCCGGACCGGACGAGCGGAACACGTCGACCCTGATGTCGCCCGGGTCGATCTCGACTTCGGCCGGATCGTCCGCCTCCGGCATCACCAGCACGCCAGCCGCCGAAGTGTGCACGCGCCCCTGCGACTCGGTCACCGGCACGCGCTGAACCCGATGCACGCCGCCCTCGTATTTCAGATGCGCCCAGACGCCGTCTTGCGGCTCCGGATTGCCGCGCGCCTTGATCGCCAGCGAAATGTCCTTGACGCCGCCCAACTCCGTTTCGTTCGAGTCGAGCACCTCGACGCTCCAGCCCTGGCGTTCGGCGTAGCGCTGATACATGCGGAACAGGTCGCCGGCGAACAGGGCCGACTCCTCGCCGCCGGCGCCGGCCTTGATCTCCATGATCACGTCGCGGGCGTCGTCCGGGTCGCGCGGCGCCAGCAAGTCCGCCAACCGGTCGGCCGCCGCCCGGCGGGCCGCCTCCAAAGCCGGCAACTCTTCGGCGAAGGCCCGGTCGGCATCGGACAACTCCCGGGCGGCCGCCAGGTCCGCCTCCGCCGCGTCCAACGCCTGGCGGGCGCCGACGATCTGCGACACCCTTGCGAAACGCCGCCCGACCGCCCGCGCCCGGCCGGGCGAGGCGTGTAACGACGGGTCGGCCAACTGGGCCGCCAACTCCTTGTGCTCGGCGATCAGCGGGGCGACCGCCGCCAACAGGTCGGCCATCGGTTCAGCCGTCCGGCTACTTCGCGGCCTCGACCTTCCGCTTGCCGTAGCGCGCCTCGAAGCGGGCGACCCGCCCGCCGGTGTCGAGGATCTTCTGTTTGCCGGTGTAGAACGGATGGCAGGCCGAGCAGACGTCGGCGTTGATCACGCCGCTCTTCTTAGTCGAGCGGGTGGTGAAGGTGTTGCCGCAGGTGCAGGTCACCGTCGTGACGACGTACTGCGGGTGGATGTTCTTTTTCATAGTCGTCTCCTAAAATGCGCCGGGTCGCGGCCCCGGGTCGGGGTCGCGGGAACCGGCTGCGCCCAGAGTATTGTGCCAGAACGCTCGCGCCGGCGTGGTTATTCCAGTTCGGCGCGCGAGGCCTAATTGATGTCCGGGGTGGTCTTGTTCACCTGGAGCAAGAACTCGGCGTTACAAGAGGTCTTGCGCATCCGCTCAAGCAACAGTTCGATGCCCTGTTGCTGGTCGAGCGCGCCGAGCACGCGACGCAGTTTCCAGTTGATCTTCAATTCCTCGGCGCCCATCAGCCACTCCTCGCGGCGGGTGCCGGACGAGTTGGCGTCGATGGCCGGGAAGATGCGCTTCTCCGACAGCCCGCGGGCGAGCCTCAGCTCCATATTGCCGGTGCCCTTGAACTCCTCGAAAATCACCTCGTCCATCTTCGATCCGGTCTCGACCAGGGCCGTGGCCAAAATGGTCAACGACCCGCCGCCTTCGATGTTGCGGGCGGCGCCGAAGAACTTCTTCGGCGGGTAGAGCGCCGACGAGTCGACGCCGCCGGACAAAATCCGCCCGGAGGCGGGCGCGGCCAAGTTGTAGGCGCGACCCAGCCGGGTGATGCCGTCCAACAGGATGACCACGTCGTGGCCCAGTTCGACTAGCCGCTTGGCCCGCTCAATGGCCAATTCGGCGACGATCGTGTGATCCGACGGCGGACGGTCGAAAGTCGATGAGATGACCTCGCCCTTGACCGAGCGCTGGAAATCGGTGACCTCCTCCGGGCGCTCGTCCACTAACACCACCATCAGATGCACCTCGGGGTTGTTGACCGCGATGGCGTTGGCGATGGCCTGCATGATCATCGTCTTGCCGGCCTTCGGGGGCGAGACGATCAACCCGCGCTGGCCCTTGCCGATCGGGCTGATCAAGTCGATCACCCGGGTGGTCAGGTTGTCGCCGGTGGTTTCCAGTTTCAGGCGCTCCTGCGGGTAAAGCGGCGTCAGCGCGGCGAAGTCGGGCCGCTTGCGGGCCTCGTCCGGGCTCATGCCGTTCACCGAGTCGAGTCTGACCAGGGCCTTGAACTTCTGTTGGCGTCCCGGCTGTTCGCCCTCGCGCGCTTGGCGCACCGCTCCGACGATGGCGTCGCCCTCGCGCAGCGACGCCTTGCGCACCTGGCCCAGCGACACGTAGACGTCGTTGTTTCCCGGCAGGTAGCCCGAGGTCCGAACAAATGCGTAGTTGTCGAGAACGTCGAGGATGCCGGCGACCGGAATGAGGACGTCGTCCTCGCGCAGTTCGGTTTCCTCCGGCGCCGAGACCTCGCGCTGGCGCTGTTTGCGGTCGCGATATCGGTCGCGCCGCCCGCGGCGGCGGCCGGACCGGTCGTCATCGTCCCCGAAGTCGCGCTGCGTCTGGCCCTGACGGTCGCCGCCTTGGCGACTGCCCGCCTGGCGGTCGCCGCTCTGCCGGTCGCCGCCTTGGCGGTCGCCGCCTTGGCGGTCGCCGCCTTGCCGGTCGCCGCCTTGCCGGTCGCCCTGCGGCTGGGCGGACTGCACGCGCGCGGGCGACCGCCCGCCGGCCGCGCCCTCGTCCGCCGGCCCGGACTCGCCCGGCGCCGAGGCCGGAGCGCCCCCGCCCGGAGCGCCGGCCGGCGCGCCGGCCCGCCGCCCCCGGCGCCGGCCGGTCGCCTCGAGGTCGGCCTTGACCAAGTTGACGGCCTCGGCCGCGCGGGCGGCGCGGTCGTCCGATGTGTGGTCGCCGGCCGCTCGCCGGCCGCCGCCCCTCCGCTGCCCGGCCGGCGACCATTCATCCCGGTCCGACCGCGCCGGGCGCGAGTCCGCCGCGACCGCTTGAGCCGGCTGCGCG
>JAITKC010000200.1 GCA_031278665.1 Bifidobacteriaceae bacterium
GTCACCGACTGCTTGCGCTTGCGGTCGATCCGCACGCCCACCGTGTCGCGCTTGTCGATTTCGAACTCCAGCCAGGCGCCGCGCGACGGGATGATCTTGGCCGAATAGACGTCCTTGTCGGACGACTTGTCTTGGCCCCGCTCGAAGTACACCCCGGGCGAGCGGACGAGTTGGGAGACCACCACCCGTTCGGTGCCGTTGATGATGAAGGTGCCGCGATCGGTCATCAGCGGGAAGTCGCCCATGAAGACGGTTTGCGACTTGATCTCGCCGGTGTTGTAGTTCTGGAATTCGGCCGTCACGAACAGCGGCGCGGCGTAGGTGAAGTCCTTCTCCTTGCACTGTTCGGCCGTCCACTTTGGAGGTTCGAAGCGGGACTCTTTGAAGCTCAGGGCCATCGTCTCGTTGAAGTCTTCGATCGGGCTGATCTCGGTGAAGATCTCCTCCAGCCCGGCCACTTCGGGAACTGAGCCGAGCCCGTCGGCTTTGGCCGCCGCCAGGCGGGCCCGCCAGTGCTCGTTGCCGATCAGCCAGTCGAAGGAGTCGCGCTGAAGCCCCAACAAGTCGGGCACTTCAAGTGGTTCGCGGATTTTGGCGAAGGAAATCCTTCCCGATCCGCTGAGTTGTGCGTTAGCGTCTACTGTTGAACGTGGGATGCGCGAGGCAGCCAAGGTCCCTCCCGGAGAGTCATAAAGGCACGCGGCGCAGCGCTGATGCTCAAACGTTAAATGGGCATGAGGCACAGGACGGCGCAACGAGCTAGCTTACACCCGCTCTCAAGGGTTGTCCAGCGCCGATTTGGCGGGTCCGCTTCCTGGGCGTTAAGCCCCGGCGAGCGCCCGGCGCCCCTTCGGCCGGCCTTGGCCGGCGCGGCGCGGTCGCCTTGGCGGCCGGCTTTGCCCGATGCCGCGCGGTCGCCTTGGCCGGGCGGCGCCTATTCCAGCGTGGTGCCGGTGGTCAGTTGGAAGATCGGCAGGTAGAGCGCGATCAGAATCGAGCCGACCACGGCCCCGACCACGGCGATCAGAACCGGCTCGATAATCGAGGTGATCGACTGGGTGGCGGCGGTGACCTCGTCGTCGTAGAACTCGGCCACTTTGTCGAGCATTTGGTCCAGCGCGCCGGCCTCTTCGCCGACCGCCACCATGTGGGCGATCATCGTCCCGAAGATCGGTTCGGCGGCGATCGCCTTGCCGAGCCCTATTCCGTTCATGACCTGCGCCTTGACCCGCTCGACGGCTTCGCTGACAACTATGTTGCCAGCCGTCTCGCCGACAATTTCGAGGGTCTGGACAATCGGCACGCCGACCGCGCTCATAGTGGCGATCGACCGCGACAGCCGGGCCAGGGCGACCTTTTGGGCCAGGCCGCCGATAATCGGCAGCTTCAATTTGATCGGATCGATCTTTTGCCGCACCGCCCGGTCGTTCTTGTGGTTGGTCCACCAGATGACGCCCAAGACCAGCGCCGCCAACAGCGGCAGCCCGGCGATCTTCAAGAAGGCCGACAGTTTGACCAGGATCAGGGTCGGAAGCGGCAGCTCCTTGCCGACGGACGAGAAGATGTCCTCAAACACCGGTACGATGAATAGCAGCATGATCACAACAATGACTGCGGCGAAACAGAGCACCACAACTGGGTAGACCATGGCCGAGACAATCGCCCGGCGCAAGCGCAACTCGGACTCCATCTGCTCGGCCACCGAGATCAGCACATTGTCGAGGAAGCCGCCGGCCTCGCCGGCTTTGATCATCGCGATAGTCACCGGCGAAAAAACTTTGGGGTGCTGGGACATCGCCTCGCCCAACGACGAGCCGGTCTCGACATCGGCCGCCACCTCGCGCAACACCGACGTCAATCCGGGCGAGGCGGCCTGTTCGATTATCGCGTTGAGGGAGTTGAACAACGACAGGCCGGCGTTGACCATAGTGGCCAACTGGCGCATCGCCACGGCCACGTCCTTCGACTTGGCGCGCTTGGAGCCAAACGAGATCTCCATGTTCAGGCCGGTTCTGGAGACCTCGTCGATGGCGATCGGGGTCAGGCCGTTCTCGCGCAGGTGGCGCGCGACGGTCTGTTGGTCGGGGCCGTCGATCTTGCCGGTCAGGGTCGAGCCCTGGGCTAGGACCGTGTACTCGTAGGTCTTGATTCCTCCGGCCACGGCGGATCACATCCTTCCGAATGGGCTATTCAGTCCGGTCGAGCCTTGGGCCACGCGGGTGGTGCGGCCAAGCATGCGGGCGAACTCCTCGGGCGAGCGGGCCGTCTCCAAGCCCTCGTCGAAGGTGATATCGCCCTGGCGCACCAAGTCCGCCAGCGACTGGTCGAGGGTGTGCATGCCCTCGTCTTTGCCGGAGTGCAGGGCCGAATAGATCTGGTGCAGTTTGTTTTCGCGGATCATCGCCCGGATGGCGGGCGTGGCGCGCATCAATTCAGTCGCCACCACGCGGCCTTTGCCGTCGGCCCGCCGGCACAGGGTCTGCGACAGCACGCCCTGGATGGTGATCGCCACCTGGGCGCGGACCTGGTCTTGTTGGACGGCGTCGAACTGGTCGACCATTCGGTTGATCGACTGGGCGACGCCCTGGGTGTGCAAGGTGGCGAAGACCAAGTGGCCGGTCTCGGCCGCCCGCAGGGCGATTTCCATAGTCTCGCGGTCCCGCATCTCGCCCACCAGGATTATGTCGGGGTCCTGGCGCAGCGCGTGTTTGAGCGCCTCGCTGAAAGACAGCGTGTCGACCCCGACCTCGCGCTGGGCGAGCAGGCAGCGGTTGGAGGTGTGCTGGAACTCGATCGGGTCCTCGATTGTCAAAATGTGGCCGGAGCGGGTGCGGTTGGCCAGATCGATTATCGCCGCCAGGGTGGTCGACTTGCCGGAGCCGGTCGGGCCGCACACCAACACCAGGCCGCGCGGCAGGCCGGCGAAAGTCTTGACCACGCCTGGGATGCGCAGTTCCTCGAGCGGCAGGATCTTGTCCGGGATGACCCGGAAGGCGGCCGAGATCGAACCCCGGTCCCAGAACAGATTGCACCGGAACATTCGCCCGGACGGCACTTGATAGGAGTAATCGAGTTCCAGGTCGCGCTCGAAGCGTTCCTGTTGGGAGCGGTTGATCATGTTCATCAACTGCTCGTAGAGCACCTCTTCGCCCGGCGCGGTGTAACCCGGCAGCGGCGTCAGATTGCCCGATTGGCGGATAATCGGCGGCAGCATCGCGGTCATGTGGAGATCGGACGCCCCCAGCGCGGCCGCCTCCTCGAGCGCCTGGATCAAGTCGAGTCCGGTTTCGACGACATACGATTGGGTCATAGTTCAGGCCACCACTCTCAACAGTTCTCCGACCGAGGTCAGGCCCTTGGCGACCTTGCCCCAGCCGTCTTGGCGCAATGAGACCATGCCCTGTTCGGCCGCCAACTCGTTGAGTTCGCGAGTCGACTTGCGCAGGGCGGTCAAATGCTCGAGTTCTTTTGACACGGTCATCACCTCGTGGACCGCCAGGCGGCCCTTGTAGCCGGTGTTGGCGCAGACCGAGCAACCGACCGGGCGGTATAGCTGCTTGGGCGGCGGCTCGCGGAAAACCCAATCGGTCCGGAGCATCTCGACTTCGGCCTCGGTGACGGCATAGGGCTGGCGGCAGCGCTCGCACAACCGGCGCGCCAGGCGCTGGGCCACCACGCAGTCCAGCGCCGAGGCGACCAGGAAAGGCTCGATGCCCATCTCGGTCAACCGCGTCACGGCCGAGGGCGCGTCGTTGGTGTGCAGTGTGGAGAGCACCAGGTGGCCGGTCAGAGCCGACTCGACGGCGATCTTGGCGGTCTCGCCGTCGCGGATCTCGCCGACCAGCACCACGTCCGGGTCGGCCCGCAGGATCGAGCGCAGAGCCGAGGCGAAGGTCAGCCCGGCCTTCGGGTTGACCTGGACCTGGTTGATTCCGGCCATCCGGTATTCGACCGGGTCCTCGATTGTGATGATGTTGACTTCGGGGCGGGAGATTTCGCGGATCGCCGCGTACAGCGTGGTCGACTTGCCGGAGCCGGTCGGCCCGGTCGCCAAGATCATGCCGTAGGGCTTGGTGTAGGACTTCTTGAACTTCTCGAACGAGTCGTCGGAGAAAGACAGTTTGCGCAGGTCCACCTCGACGGCCGAGGTGTTCAGAATCCGCATCACGACTTTCTCGCCCCAAACCGTCGGCAGCGTGGCGACCCGCAGGTCGACCGGCGTGCCGTCGACGTCGATCGAGATGCGGCCGTCCTGCGGCTTGCGGCGTTCGGCGATGTCGATATTGGCCATGATCTTGATGCGCGAGATCACCTGCGACTGG
>JAITKC010000201.1 GCA_031278665.1 Bifidobacteriaceae bacterium
GTTCCGGCGACGGCCGGCCTGGCGCAGATCACGGTGATTCGCCGCCGCGCCGCCGCCCGCTTGGCCGCCCTCGGCCAGGCCGCCTTGGCGTTGCTCGGCGCCGGGGACAATCGTCCGCCGCCGGCCGGCTCGCGCTGAGCCGCCGCCAGGCGGGCGAACAGTTCATTTACCGGTCCCGGGGCTCGGCCGATGAGGGCGTCCCAAGTCCCGCGCGCTACCATGAACAGCGCACAATTGGTTCGTTTTCTTCGACTATGAGGAGTGCCCTGTGGCCAACATCGATCTTGTTCTCTCACGCGAAATTCTCGACTCACGCGGCAACCCGACGGTCGAGGTCGAGGTCGGCCTCGATGACGGAACCATTGCCCGCGCCTCGGTTCCCTCCGGGGCTTCGACCGGCGCCTTCGAGGCGGTCGAGCGGCGCGACGCCGACAGCCCGCGTTACGGCGCCAAAGGCGTCGAAGGCGCCGTCGCGGCCGTGACCGAGGAGATCGGCCCGGAGGTGATCGGCCTGGACGCCGCCGACCAACGGATCGTCGACCAGGCGATGATCGACCTGGACGGGACGCCGAATAAGTCGCGGCTGGGCGCGAACGCGATCCTCGGCGTGTCGCTGGCCACTGTTCGGGCGGCGGCGATCTCCTCTGGCCTGCCCCTTTACCGCTACATTGGCGGGCCCAACGCCCACGTCCTGCCGGTGCCGATGATGAATATCCTCAACGGCGGGTCGCATGCGGACTCGAATGTCGACATCCAGGAGTTCATGGTCGCCCCGATCGGCGCGCCGTCGTTCCGCGAGGCTTTGCGCTGGGGCGCGGAGGTGTACCACGCCCTCAAGAGCGTCCTCAAAGACAAGGGTTTGGCCACCGGATTGGGCGACGAGGGCGGGTTCGCCCCCGACTTGCCGTCGAACGCCGCCGCGCTCGATCTGATCGTCAGCGCCATCGAGAAGGCCGGCTACCAGCCGGGGTCCGATGTCGCCTTGGCGCTTGACGTGGCCTCTACCGAGTTCTTCAAAGACGGCGAGTACCAGTTCGAGGGCGAGGGCCGCTCGAGCGACTTCATGATCGGCTACTACGAGAAACTGATCAAGGACTACCCGCTGGTCTCAGTCGAGGACCCGCTGTCCGAGGACGAATGGGACGCCTGGGCCAAACTGACCGCCGAGATCGGCGCCAAAGTGCAGCTAGTCGGCGACGACTTGTTCGTGACCAACCCGACTCGCCTGGCCAAGGGCATCGAATTGAAGGCCGCCAACGCCTTGTTGGTGAAACTCAACCAGATCGGCACGGTGACGGAGACGCTGGCGGCGATTCAGATCGCCCAGCGGGCCGGTTTTTACGCGATGACGTCGCACCGGTCCGGCGAGACCGAGGACACCACGATCGCCGACCTGTCGGTGGCCTCCAACGCCGGCCAGATCAAGACCGGCGCGCCGGCGCGGGGTGAGCGCGTCAACAAGTACAACCAGTTGTTGCGCATCGAGGAACAGTTGGGCGATGCCGCGCTATACGCCGGCAAGACGGCTTTCCCCCGGTTCGCCCCCGCCTGACCAGTCGGCTCCCGGCGGCTACGGTTTAAGGCGTGCCCGCCGTCTTCGACATCGCCTTGAACGCCCGGTTTCGCGGCGTGGTCCGCCGCCGCGGGATGGTCTGGGCCGGATCGGCCGGCTGGGGCGAGTTCAGTCCTTTCGAGGATTACCGCCCGGACGAATGCGTGGCCTGGTGGCGCGCCGCCGAAGAGGCGGCTGAACTGGGTTTCCCGCCGGCGGCGCGTCGAACGGTGCCGGTCAACGCGATCGTCCCGGCCGTCGGGCCGGGCCGGGCGGCCGCGATCGTGGCGGCATCGGGCGGCTGTGGGACCGTCAAAGTCAAAGTGGCCGAGCCCGGTCAAACCGCGGCCGAGGAGATCGACCGCGTGGCCGCCGTGCGCGACGCCTTGGGCGCCGCCGGCCAAATCCGGATCGACGCCAACGGCGCCTGGGACGTCGAGACCGCCGTCGGCCGCATCGCCCGCTTGGACAAAGCCGCTGGCGGACTCGAATACGCCGAACAGCCCTGCGCCTTGGTCGGCGAACTGGCCGCGGTCCGCCGCCGGGTCAACGTTCTAATCGCCGCCGACGAGTCGATTCGTCGGGCCGCCGACCCGCTGGAGGTCAAGCGGTTGGCGGCGGCCGATCTGGTGGTGTTGAAGGTCCAGCCGCTCGGCGGGGTGCGGGCCTGTCTCGCCCTGGCCGCCGAACTCGATCTGCCGGCGGTCGTCTCGTCGGCCGTCGAGACCTCGGTCGGCCTGGCCATGGGCGTGGCCTTGGCCGCCGCCCTGCCGCGCCTCGACTTCGCCTGCGGGCTCGGCACAGGCCAGCTGTTGGCCGGCGACTTGGTCGCGGATCGCCTGGTGGCGCGCGATGCCGCGCTGCCGGTCCGCTCCGTCAGCCCCGACCCGGCGCTGTTGGCCGAGCACGCCGCTGGCCCAGTCGTGGACCGCCGCTGGCGCCGGCTTCTCAGTCAAGTCAAACGCCTGGCCGACGCCGAGCCTTAGACCGCCCCGGAACGCGGGGACAGGCCCCGTGTCCCGGGTTGGCTGCTTAGCCGGCGTGCCCGCTGACAAGACTGAAGGCGTGACCGGGGCGCTTTCGGGCTAGTCACCCAAATCTGATGGGTTTAGGCGGTCGGGCGGTTCGTGGTGGGTCAAGCCGAGCGGAGTGGTGATGGCGGTGGCGCCGGTGGCGGCGTCGCGTCGAAGCCCTAAGGTGGATGGCGTGGCGACCTCCCAGCGTTATCAACCGGCGGCTGGACCGCTCGAGCCGGGCGGGCGGGGATGAGCCAGGCGGTTGACGCGGCGCGGGCGCTGCTGGCCGGGGCCGTCGGGGCGGGTCTGCGACGGGCGGTGTTCGCGCCCGGTTCGCGCAGCGCGCCGCTGGTCTACGCCGCCGTCGAGGCCGCCGAACGCGGCGAATTGGAGTTGACAGTCCGGACGGACGAGCGCGTGGCCGCCTTCACGGCCTTGGGTATGGCGGCCGCCAGCGGC
>JAITKC010000243.1 GCA_031278665.1 Bifidobacteriaceae bacterium
AAACGGTCGATGGCGACGGGGTACGCGGGGGTGCAGAACCCGTTGTTTTTCAACCAGAACACCGTCATGTTGTTCGGAGACGCCAAAACCCGGGTCGAAGACATCATCCACAACCTCCCTTAGTACTACAGCCGTATTTCGGCTCCTGACCTGTGTCGGTAGTGGCTGAGTTGGGCGCGGCGCCGGCGCCGGCACCGGCGCACCGGCCGGGAAGCCGAGGTCCAGAACCCCGCGCACGGCGCCCCCGGCGCCGACGTGCGGGCAGTTCTGGACATCCGACCCGGCGAGGTTGGGCCCGGCCCCGGGCAGGTCCCCGCAAACCCCCTGGTCAGCGGCCCGGGCCGGGCGGCGGCGGCGAACCGGCAGGGAGGCCGATGTCCAGAACCCCGCGCACGACGCCGTCGGCGCCGACGTGCGGGCACTTCTGGACATCCGACCCGGCAGGGCTGGGCCCGGCCCCGGCCTGGTCCCCGCAAACCCGCTGGTCACCGGCCCGGGCCGGCCGACGGCGGCGAACCGGCCGGAAAGCCCATGTCCAGAACCCCGCGCACGGCGCCCCCGGCGGCAACGTGCGGTCACTTCTGGACATCCGAGCCGGCAGGGTGGCCCAACCCGGCTCCGGTTGCCCGCAGCGCAGGCCAGCACACCGAGAGCTTTGTTGAAGCCCTGCGCTAAGGGGTTATGTAGCCGGCCGCCAGGGTCAGCTCGTACCAGTCCTTCTTGGTCAGCGGCAGGTCGGAGCCCTCGGCGGCGGCGGCCAGGCGCGCGGGTGTGGTTGTGCCCAGCACCACTTGCATTTGGGCCGGGTGCCGGGTGATCCAAGCGGTGGCGATGCCGATCGGGCTGACCCCATATTTCGCGGCCAGGCGGTCTAGCACCGCGTTGAGCTTGGGCTCGCGTTCGTGGTCGCCGATGAAAGTTCCGTCGAAGAAGCCGCGCTGGAAGGGCGACCAAGCCTGAACGGTGACGCCGTGGGAGCGACAGTAGTCGAGCAGGCCGCCGGCGTCGCGCGTGATCGACTGATCCAAGCCCTCCATGTTGATCGCCATGCCTTGAGCGACCAGCGGCGCATGGGTGATGGACAACTGCAATTGGTTCGCCACCAGCGGCTGGCGAACGGCGGTCTTGAGCAGTTCGATCTGCTGGACGGAATGGTTGGAGACGCCGAAGCGGCGGACCTTTCCGGACGACTCCAACTGGTCGAATGCGAACGCCACTTCCTCCGGCTGGACAAGGGCGTCCGGGCGGTGCAGCAGCAGTATGTCGATGTAGTCGGTGCCAAGCGCCCGCAGCGAGCCTTCGGCGGCCTCAATCAGATGGGCGGCCGAGAAATCGAAATAGGCCCATCCCTCGCCGGTCGGCACAATGCCCGCCTTGGTTTGCAGGATCACATTCTCTCGTTCGGCGCTCGACCAGTTCAAGGCCTGGGCGAAGCGCCGCTCGCACTTGTGCGGCTGACCGCCGTACACATCGGCGTGGTCGAAGAAATTGATGCCGGCGTCAAGCGCCGTGCCGACCAACTCCCGAATCTCGGAGTCGGTCTTGTCGCCAATCCGCATCATGCCGGCGACAACATTGGGCACCAGCAAACCGCAGCCGGGCAGCCTGAACGTTTTCATAGTCAATCCTCGGTAGAAACAGCCGCTACACCGGCCAACACTAATGGAACCGCTCCCACAGCGCCACCTTCCCCCGCGCCGGGTGACCCAGTTGCCGGGCCCGCCGCTCCGCGCTGTTCGCCTGCCGGCGGCATCGGCATTGTCTGGCCAGGCGCCGGCGGAGCGTCAATAGCGCGCCGCCCGGCTGGCGGGCGGATCGGGGCAGCCGGCCGGGCGCAACTTCTGGGAGACTGTCGGGGTGGAAGCCGATGCCCATGCCGATGCCGTGGCGGCCGGTTTTGTCCGAGTCGCCGCCTGTTCGCTCCCGGTTCACCTGGCCGATCCGGCGGCCAATGCCCAGGCCATCGCGGATCAGGCGGACGCGGCCGCCCGCGCCGGAGCCAACCTGGTGGTTTTCCCCGAGTTGAGCCTGACCGGTTACTGCTTAGACGACCTGTTCATGCAGTCGGCTCTGCTCGACGCGACTGAGGCGGCCCTCGCCCAGTTGGCGCGCGCCTCGGCCGACTGGCCGGCGGCCGTGGTTGTCGGCGCGCCGCTGCGCGTCACCCACCGGCTTTACAACTGCGCGGTGGTGATCGCCGCCGGGCGCGTCCTGGGCGCCGTGCCGAAGTCCTACCTGCCCAATTACCGCGAGTTCTACGAACACCGCCAGTTCGCCTCGGGCCTGGGCTTGAACGGATCGGTCGTAATCGCCGGCGAAACTGTGCGGGTGGGCCCCAATCAATTGTTCGACATCGGCTTCGGCTCGCCCGCCGCCGCACCAGTCGCCGATGTCGCGCCCGCCGCCCAGCCCGCCGCCGATGTCACGCCCGCCGCCCAGCCCGCCGCCGATGTCGCGCCCGCCGCCGGCCTTCCGGCCCCTGGTTTGGGCGCGCCGGTCTTCCGCCTGGGCGTTGAGGTCTGCGAGGACCTCTGGGTGCCGATCTCGCCCGGCGCGGCCGCCGCCCTGGCGGGGGCCGAGGTCGTCGCCAACTGTTCGAGTAGTCCGATCACCGTCGGCAAGGCGCGCCAGCGCCGCCTCCTCAGCCAGGCCCAGTCCGCCAGGCTGATCTGCGGTTACGTCTTCGCCGCCAGCGGTTGGGGCGAGTCCTCGACGGACCTCGGCTGGGACGGCCAAACTATGGTCTTCGAGCGCGGCGAGCTTCTGGCCCAGGGACCGCGTTTCGACTCCGGCCCGGTCACCACACTGGCCGACGTCGATCTGGCCCTGATCCGCCAGGACCGCCTCCGTCAGGGCACCTTTGACGACAACCGCGTCGCCAACAGCGGCCTGACCAGCGGCTTCCGCGTCAGCGCGGCGAGGCTCGGGGGCCCCGCCGAGGACGGCGCCCAACCCCGGCCGACCGCGCTGACGGGGCCGGAGCGAAGCGCCAAATTGGGACAACGCGGCGGGCGGCCGAATGCGGGCGCCGGCGCGGCGGGTGAGCGGGGCGGGCGGCGCGGCATCGTGCGCCTAATGCGGCCGACGCCGCGCTTCCCCTTTGTTCCGGACGACCCGGCCCGGCTCGACCAAGACTGTTACGAGGCCTACAACATCCAGGTCAGCGCCCTGGTCAGACGCCTGACCGCGATTGGGCGGCCGAAAGTCGTGATCGGGCTGTCGGGGGGGCTGGACTCGTCCCAGGCGCTGATCGTGGCGGCCAAGGCGATCAACCTGCTGGGTCTGCCGCGCGGCGACATTCTCGCCTACACGCTGCCCGGGTTCGCCACCACCGAGGCGACCAAAGCCAACGCGATCGCCTTGGCCGAGGCGCTAGGCGTGAGTTTCGAGGAGATCGACATCCGGCCGGCCGCCCGGCGACTGCTGGCCGACTTGGACCATCCCTTCGCCCGGGGCCTGCCGGTCTACGACGTCACCTTCGAGAACGTCCAGGCCGGCCTGAGGACGGACTACCTCTTCCGGTTGGCGAACCAGCGGGGCGGGATTGTGCTGGGCACCGGCGACCTGTCGGAGTTGGCCCTGGGCTGGTGCACTTACGGCGTTGGCGACCAAATGTCGCACTACAACGTCAACGCGGGCGTGCCGAAGACGCTGATCCAACATCTGATCCGGTGGGTGGTCAAGACGGGTCAGTTCGACGCCGCGGTCGGCCGGACCCTTCAGGCGGTGGTGGACACCGAGATCAGCCCGGAGTTGGTCCCCCCGGACCGGTCGGGGGAAATCCAGTCGACCCAGTCGGTGATCGGCCCCTACCCGCTGGCGGACTTCGCGCTGTATTACACAATGCGCTTTGGGCTAACCCCCCGGCAGGTCTTTTACCGCCTGCGCCAAGCCTGGCAGGACCCGGACCAGGGCAGCTGGCCGGAGGACGTGCCGCCGGCCGACCGCCGGGGCTACTCGCCGGCGCAGTTGGCGGGCTGGTTGGAGGTTTTTTACCAGCGCTTCTTCACCTCGCAGTTCAAACGCTCGGCCTTGCCGAACGGCCCCAAAGTGATCGCCGCCGGGTCGCTGTCCCCGCGCGGGGACTGGCGCCAGCCCTCGGACGTCGCCCCCGTCCTGTGGCGCCAAGAAATCGAGGCGATCAAGGCCGCCTTTGGCTGACCGAAGGCTGACCGACGGCCTGACTATTGTGTTCTAAGTGAGCCCCGATCAGCCCGCCGCCGTCCTACCCGCCCCCGATCAGCCGTTTGCGCTGATCAGACGCGGCGACTCGGCTGTGGTCGAAGTCCTGACGGGCGAGGTCCGAGATGTCGAGACGACCGCCCAAATACCCTTGGACTTTAGTCCGGTGCTGGCCATTTTGCCGTTCCGCCAGATTGTCGAGCGCGGTTTCGACGTGGTCGACGACAACGCCCCGCTGCGCTGTCTGATCGCCAAGGACCGGCGCGCCGTGCCGGTCCAGGAGTTGTTGGCGGCGCTGCCGGCCAGCGTCCCGGCCTTCCAGGCCGAGGGCTTCGACCTCTCCGACGACGAATACGCGGCCCAAGTCAAAGACGTCATCGTCGAGGAGATCGGGCGCGGCGAGGGGGCGAACTTCGTCCTGCATCGCTCGTTCGCCGGCCGGGTCGCCTCCGATCCGCGCACCGCCGTGTTGGCCTGGTTGGCGGCGCTGCTGCGCGGCGAACAGGGGGCGTACTGGACTTACGCGGTCTTCGCCGACGGCCTGGCGTTCGCCGGGGCCAGTCCGGAGCGCCATCTGACAGTCAAGTCCGGCGTGGTGACGATGAACCCGATTTCCGGCACCTACCGCCATCCGGCCGAGGGGCCGACCGTCCCCGGGATGCTCGCCTTCCTGACCGACGCCAAGGAGGTCGACGAACTCTTCATGGTGGTGGACGAGGAGCTGAAGTTGATGAGCGCCATCTGCCCGGCGGGCGGGCGGATGATCGGCCCGTACCTGAAGCCGATGAGCCGGGTGACGCACACCGAGTACCTGCTGGAGGGCCTGACCGAGGCCGATCCGCGCGAGGTCCTGCGCCAAACTATGTTCGCGCCCACGGTCACCGGCGCGCCGATGCAGAACGCCTGTTCGGTTATCGCCCGCCGCGAGCGCCGCCCGCGCGGCTACTACGCCGGGGTGATGGCGCTATTCGAGTCGGGACCGGGCGGCGTCTGGGACGTCGACGCCCCGATCCTCATCCGCACCGCCTACGTCGATTCGGCGGGCCGCGTCGCGGTGCCGGCCGGCGCCACGCTGGTCCGCCACTCCGATCCGGCCAGCGAGGTGGCCGAGACCAGAACTAAGGCCGCCGGCGTGTTGGCGGCGATCGGCGCGTCGTCGCCCGATGCCGCCGGGCCGCCTCCCAGCCCCGTCTCGCCCAGCTCGCGCGGCCGGTCCGGCGCCGGAGCCGGGCCGTCGCCCGATGCCGCCGGCCCGCCTCCCAGCCCGTCCGCCGTGGCGGCGGATCGCCAGGTCGCGGCCACTTTGATGTACCGCAACGAGAGACTGGCCGAGTTCTGGCTGCGCCCGCAGGTCAGCGCGGCCAGTCCGCTGGCCGGCCTGACGGCGGTGGTGGTCGACGCCGAGGACCACTTCTCGCAGATGTTGGCCCACCTGCTCAGGCGGCTGGGCGCGCGGGTGCGCGTCGAATCGTGGGCGGACTACCGCCCCGGCGGCGAGGACTTGGTAATACCCGGACCCGGACCGGGCGACCCGTCCGGCGGCGAGCCGCGAATCGAAACGCTGCGGCGCGTCATCGGCCAACGCCTGGAAGCTGGCAAACCGCTGCTGGCCGTTTGCCTGTCCCATCAGATTCTGGCCCGGCTGGCGGGGCTGGAGTTGCGCCAACTGACCCGGCCCCATCAGGGCGAGCAGTTGACCGACGAACTATTCGGCGGACCGGCCACGCTGGGCTATTACAACACCTTCACAGCGGTTGCGCCGCTGGAGCCCCGGCCCGGGCTTACGGTGGTCAGACGGCGCGGCACCGACGAGGCTATCGCCCTGCGCGGCGGTCGTTTCGCGTCTTTGCAAGGTCACCCCGAGTCGGCGCTGTCGCCCGACGGAATGGCCTTGCTGGCGCGCCTCATCCCGACGCTGACCGGGTGAAACGCCGATTGGCGGGCGAAGGGCCGGACAAGTGGAAGGAGGTGTGATGCAGTGGGATGATCTGGTCGTCAGGGCGGCGGCCGCGACCGTTCACGCCTACGCGCCCTATTCGGGTTATGTGGCCGGGGCGGCGGCGATAGTCGCCGACGGGCGCGTGGTGACCGGCTGCAATGTCGAGAACGCCTCCTATGGCCTGACCTTGTGCGCCGAATGCTCGCTGGTCAGCGCCTTGCAAATGTCCGGCGGCGGCCGCCTTGAGCAGTTCGTCTGCGTCGACGGCCTGGGCCAGGTCATCACTCCTTGCGGGCGCTGCCGCCAACTGCTCTGGGAGCATGGCGGCCCGGACCTACTGGTGCTGACATCGGAAGGCGAACGTTCGTTGGCTGAACTCCTGCCGCAAGCCTGGGGGCTGCCGGGCGATTGGGCGCCGCCCGCGCCGGCCCGGCCGGAGGAGGCCAGGTGACGGCTGAACCGTTCGACGCCGTCGAGGTGATCGCCGCCAAACGCGACGGCCGGGAGTTGACCCGAGCCCAAATCGACTGGGCGGTCGCCGCCTACACCGCCGGCGCGATGGCGCCCGAACAGATGAGCGCGTTGGCCATGGCCATAGTCTTGAACGGCATGAGCCGGCGCGAGCTGTTGGCCTGGACCGGCGCCATGGTCGACAGCGGCGAGCGGCTCGACTTCGCCGCCCTGGGCGCCGCGACCGTCGACAAACACTCGACCGGCGGGGTGGGCGACAAAATCACCTTGGCGCTGGCGCCGCTGGTGGCGTCGTTCGGCGTGGCCGTGCCGCAGGTGTCGGGCCGGGGCCTCGGCCACACTGGCGGCACCTTGGACAAACTGGCGGCGATCAAGGGCTGGCGGGCGGATTTGACCAACCGCGAGTTGATTCGCCAACTCGGATCGGTCGGCGCGGTGGTCTGCGCCGCCGGCCCCGGTCTGGCCCCGGCCGACCGCAAACTCTACGCGCTTCGGGATGTCACCGGCACAGTCGAGTCGATCCCGCTGATCGCCAGTTCGATTATGTCGAAGAAAATCGCCGGCGGCGCGTCCGGCCTGGTCCTGGACGTCAAATGCGGCGCCGGGGCTTTCATGCGGGACCAGGCGCGGGCCGAGGAGTTGGCCCGCGTCATGGTCGAACTGGGCGCCGGCGCCGGCCTCAAGACGGCGGCGCTGATCACCGACATGTCGACGCCGCTCGGCCGGACGGTCGGCAACGCCTTGGAGGTGGGCGAGGCGGTCGAGGTGCTGGCCGGCGGCGGCCCGCCAGACGTGGTGGCGCTGACTTTGGCGTTGGCGCGCGAGATGTTGTCCCTGGCCGGCCGGCCGGACGCCGATCCGGCGGCGGCCCTGGCCGACGGCCGGGCGATGGACGCCTGGCGGGCGATGATCCGGGCCCAAGGCGGCGACCCGGCCGCGCCGCTGCCCCGGGCCCGCCACCGTGAAGTCCTCACCGCGCCCGCCACCGGGGTTCTGACCAGGCTCGACGCTTTGGCGGTGGGGGTCGCCGCCTGGCGGCTGGGGGCCGGCCGGGCGCGCCAGGAAGAGCCGGTGCAGCCGGGCGCCGGCGTCGAGCTCCACGCCGTGCTGGGCGACCGCGTGGTCAAGGGCCAGCCCCTGATGACTCTTTCGACCGACGATGCCGGTCGCCTCCCCCGCGCCCTCGCCGCGCTCCAGCCGCCTTCGACTGACCGGCCCTCCGCCCGGGCCGGCCCCTCGCCCGGCGACGAACCAATCCGGATCGAGGCCGAGCCCCGGCCCGGCCAGCCGGTGGGCCAGCCGCCCGGCCAGCCGCCCGGCCACCCGCCCGGCCCCCCGCCCGGCC
>JAITKC010000249.1 GCA_031278665.1 Bifidobacteriaceae bacterium
CCGGCGACAACCGACAAGTTGAGCCCGCCGCCGATCTCCGCGGGCGGGGCATAAACCACGAAGGTGCGGGCGATCGCGACAGTTCCCCGAGTGGTCTCAAGCCCCACTTCGATCCCGCGCGGACCCCAGCCGGGTTCGCCGTCCGCGCCGCCCAAGGCCATCGCGGCGGCCGTCGAGGTGATCTCGTAAGTCTCGGTTTGGCCGGCTTCGAGACGCCGGCTCAGCCCCTTGGCCACCCAGGTCGTCCCCGGCCATTGGTCCAGGCTCTGCTCCGGCCAGGCCGCCAGTTCGGCGCGGTCCGCGAAGGCCTTGGCCGCGACCGACAAGTTGACGTCGCCCACCCAGGCCCGGCCGGTTTCGTTGGAGACTCGCGCGGTGACGGTCAAGACCGCCTCCGGCGAGGTCAGGACCGGCGTCGAAGCGATTATCGTGACCGTCGGGGCCTGCGCCGAAAGCGCTGTTTCGGCCGCCCGCGCTTGTTTTGCGTCCGCTGCCGCCGGGCCGGCCACCAGCCCAAACGCCACCATCGCGGCCGCCGCCAGCCGCCCGGCCCGGGTCCCCCGCGTCCTCATCCGGTTCCGCCCAGCAGTCTTCGGGCCACCTGCACCAGGCGGCGTTCATTTGGATAGGCGAGGCGTTCGCGCAATTGGTCGAGCGGCACCCAGGCGGCGTCCTCGGCCTCCGCGTCCGGGTCGTTCTCAGCGGTCAACAGTCCGCCCTGGGCCGACAGCAGGTAATGATGGACAATTTTGTGAACCCGGTGGCCCTCGCCCAAGAACCAATAGTCGATCACGCCGAGGCGCTTGACGACCTGGCCGCTGATGCCGGTCTCCTCGCGGATTTCGCGCACCGCCGCCTGCGCCGGGCTCTCGCCCGCCTCGAGATGTCCTTTCGGCAGACACCACTCCAAGCGCCCGCCGCGGTTGCGGCGCGCGATTATGGCCGCTTGCGCGACCCCGTCGATGGCGTCCACCACCAGCCCCCCGGCCGAGACCTCCTCAATCACCGGCAGCGTCGGCGGTCCCGGCGCGGGCCGTTGCGGATTGGACACAAAAGCCAGCCTACCCAGACCGCGCCTTGGCGCCCCATCGACACCAGGCGGTAACGCCCAGAGCCGAAGAAACAACGCCCATTCGCCCGTCCGCGGGGCAGTCGCCGCCGGCTGGGCTCGGCCGGGGGCGGTCAGTCGAACCCGGCGGAGACTGGGCAGGCGCTAATATTCACCAGTGTCCATGGGCGCGGCGTTGCGAACCAAATGGTCAAGAACCCACCTAAGCCGGGCGGCTGAGGCGGGGCCGGGCGAACGGGCTGAGGCGGCATCGGACAAAAAGCTTGACACGGCATCGGACAAACACCGACACAACGATTCGAGAGGCAAATGACCCAAACGACTATCGACCCGGCCCACTGGCAGGAACGACTTGACACGCTGGCCAAACAAACCGGCGTGCCGGGCGCCGTGCTCGGCGTCCTGCGGCTCCAAGACGGCGCCCCAGACCAGTTGACGCGGCTGGCCACCGGCGTGCTGAACGCCAACACCGGGCGCAAGGCGACTTTGGACTCGCTCTTCCAAATCGGCTCGATCACCAAAGCCTGGACCGCCACGGTGGTCATGCAATTAGTCGAAGAAGGCAAAATAGGACTGGACCAGCCGGTCAAGGAGATCATCGCCGGCTTCGAGTTGTCGACCGACGACTTGACCGAGGGCGTCACAATCCGGAACCTGCTCAACCACACCAGCGGGTTGGACGGGGACGTCTTCGTCGACACCGGGCGGGGCGACGACAACCTGGAGAAGTACCTGGACGTGCTGCGCGGCGCGGCGCAAATCTTCCCGGTCGGCGCCACCTGGTCTTACTGCAACTCCGGCTTCTCGCTGCTGGGAAGGGTCATCGAAGTGGTGACCGGCAAAATCTGGGACGCGGCGATGAAAGAGCGGCTGTTCGCGCCGCTCGGGCTGACCCACACGGTCACACTGCCGGAGGAGGCGCTGCTATTCGACACCGCCGTGGGGCATATGCCCGGCGGGCCGGAGCCAAAGGTGGCGCCGGTGTGGACGCTGCAGCGCAACGCCGGGCCGGCCGGACTGATCACCGCCAGCGTGGCCGACCTGTTGGCGTTCGCCCGGATGCACCTCAAAGACGGCTTGGCGGCCGACGGCAAGCCGGTGCTGTCGGCGCTCTCGGCCCAGGCGATGCGCGCCTTCGAGGCCGACGTGCCGGAGAAATACCTGCTCGGGGACTCATGGGGGCTGGGCCTGATCCGCTTCGACTGGCACGGGGCGCGGCTCTACGGCCACGACGGCAACACCATTGGACAGGCCGCCTTCCTACGCTTCTACCCGGACGCGAATATCGCGGTCGCCTTGTTGACCAACGACGGCAGTTCGCACGCGCTCTACGAGAACCTTTACGGCGAAATCTTCCGGGAGCTGTGCGGCGTCGAAATCCAAGACCCGATCACGGTTCCGGACCAGGCGCCGCAACTTGACATCGCCGATTGGCTGGGCGTCTACGAGCGCGCCAGCGTGGTCATCGAGATCGTCCTGGAAGACGGCCAGCCGGTGTTCAAGTCCACCACCCGCGGCGAACTGGCCGCGCTGGACGGCGGCGCCACAAAGAGCTACCCGATGAAGCCGGTGCGCCAGGGCCTGTACGCGGTCTGGGCGGAGGAACTGAAAACCGACGCGCCGGTTTGGCTCTACCAGTTGGCCGACGGCGAACGCTACGTCCACTTCGGCGGGCGCGCGACCAGGAAGGTCGCCTGATGCGCGTCACCCGGATCACCGCCGAACGGGTGGCGATCCGGCTGGAGAAGCCGTTTGTGGTGGCGCTCGGCGTGATCGACGCCGCCGACACGGTGTTCGTCAAAATTGACACCGACGCCGGCCTGACCGGTTACGGCGAGGGCGTCGGAATCGGTTTTGTGACCGGCGAGACATCCGAGACGGTGCTCGGCGCGGTCAAAGCCTTCGAGCCGGCGGTGGTTGGGGCCAGCCCCTGGGCGATCGACCAGATTCACCGCTCGATGGACCGGATACTGGTGCGCAACGGCGCGGCCAAGGCCGCCATCGACATCGCCCTGCACGATGTCGTGGCGAAAGCCGCCGGGGTGCCGTTATACGAGTATTTGGGCGGGACCCGGAACACAGTCGAAACGGACATGACGATTGGGATCGGCGAACCGGCGGCGATGGCCGCCAAGGCGGCCGAATTGGTCGGCCGCGGCTACCGGGAGCTGAAGATCAAAGCCGGCCTGGACTACGCCGCCGACCGCCAGGCCATCGCCCTGATCCG
Source organism: Bifidobacteriaceae bacterium (assembly GCA_031278665.1). Classification (GTDB taxonomy): domain Bacteria; phylum Actinomycetota; class Actinomycetes; order Actinomycetales; family WQXJ01; genus JAIRTF01. Next base: position 3,297 of record JAITKC010000249.1, read on the forward strand.
CCAGGCCGCGCCGGACGCCCGGCTGAAGGTTGACGCCAACCAGGGCTGGACGGTCCCCGGGGCGCTGGCGATACTGGCCTGGTACGCCGACCAGGGCGTCGAGTCAGTCGAACAACCGTTGCCATATTGGGATATCGACGGGGCAGCCTATCTGCGGTCCCGCTCGCCTATCCCGATCATGGCCGACGAAAGCTGCTTCACTCCGCATGACGCCTCCGTCATAGTCCGCCGCCAGGCCGCCGACATAATCAACATCAAGCTGATGAAGTGCGGCGGCATCTACCGGGCGCTGCAAATCGACGCCATCGCCGAGGCGGCCGGCCTGCCGACCATGCTCGGCTGCATGCAGGAGTCCCGCCTGGCGATCGCCGCCGCCGCCCACTTGGTGGCCGCCCGCCCGAACGTGGCCGACGCCGACCTCGACGGCTTCGCCGAGTTCGACGACTCCGCCGTGGTCCGCCGGGCCTTCGACTTCGACGTCCCGATCATCAAACTCCCCGACACCCCCGGCCTGGGAGTGGACCTGGCCTTCTGACCGCCCGCCCGGGCCCGGCCCGCCGCCAGGGCGCCCCCGCGGGCCAAAGCGGCGACCGGGCGGGGCGCCCCGCGGGGGGCGTTCCTCGGCCCGCGCTAGGTTTCCCCCGTCCGGGGCGGTCGTTTTGCGTCCGCCCGGAACACGCCGTCCGACCCGCGTCCAAGCCCCGAACGGCGGTGACGCGAAGGCCGCGCCGAGGCCGCCGGCCAGCCGCCCTATGGCCGGCTCCGACGCCGCCTGGCCTGGGCGCCGGCCAGCCGCCCCATGGCCGGGCCCGACGCCGCCTGGCCTGGCCGCCGGCCAGCCGCCCCATGGCCGGGCCCGGCGCCCCGCCCGCCCGGCCCGGGACACGCCGGCGCCTGGCCGCCCGCGTCCCGCGCCCGACGCCCGACCGCCTTCAACGCCCTCGCGCCCGCGCCGACCGCCCCCACCGCCGCCGCCGGCCGAGCGGCGGCGCGTCCCGCCGGGGTGTGTTTTGTCAACTTGTTTTTGCCAGTTTCGGCGTGGGACGGTTGCCAGTCTCGGCGGTGCTGTTTTGCCACTTTCAGTCGTCAGGGGTTGCCAGTTTCAGCACGAGTGCGCAGGTCCTTGATTTGCCCTCGGCGCGACGCCGGGGAAGGGATTGCTGTGCCGCCGTCCGGCGCCCGGCAGGAGGAAGCCCGCGACGGGCGGCCCAGCAGGTCAGGGGGCGCTTGGGCGCCGGAACGGAGCCGGCGGCGCAACGGCTGGTCCGTGCGAGCTGGGGAAGGCGAGAAGCGGCTCGCCCGCGGTCGTGACGACGGTGTCGCCGTTGCCGGGCGGCACGGGAAAGCGCTTCGGGCTGAAAGTGGCAACTGCTTGCCGCCGACACTGGAAAGAATCTCCTGATCACAGACACCCCGGGGCCGCGCGGATCCTCCGCCAGGCGCGGTGGCCGGATCGGGTTAGCGGCGCGCGCGGCCTCCGGTCCGGCTCGGGCGCCGCCAGCGGGCGAAGACCGCGCCACACGCGGCCCCCGGCGGCAGCGTTCGGCTCATCCCGCCTCCGACCCTTCCGCCCGGGGGCAGCGCCCGCCCCCACACCGCGCCGGCCCGTCCCCAAAACCCCCGGGCCGACAACCCCACCCACCGACGCCGACCAGGCCATGGGCCGAGGCCGGCCGCGTCCACACCGCAAGTCCCCGCCGAAGACCGCGTCCACACCGACAGCTCCCGCGACACCTCCATCGACACCGGCAATTCCTCGGCCGAAACGCGGCGAGACCGACAATCGTCGCGGCCGAACGCATCGACACCGACAATTTCCCTGGTGTTTTGAATCGAGACCGACACTTGTTGTGGTCCCGAAAACAGTCGCGACGGTCTGACCTGCGACAACGCGAAAAGGCCTCCTAGAAATTGTCGGTCTCGATGCAAAAG
>JAITKC010000371.1 GCA_031278665.1 Bifidobacteriaceae bacterium
GGTGCCCTCGACGATGGCGATGTACAAGGCGCTGGCCCCGGCGCCGCGGACGGCCAGGTAACACGACTCGCCGGTTTCGGCGACGATGTCGGCCATGGGCGTTTCGGCCAGCGAGACGAGCGACTCCTTCGACAGCGCCAGCGCCCCCAGTTGGATCACCCTGGGACCCGGCGCGTAGCGCCCGTCGGCGGTTTTGAGCACGAATTCGTGGGCTTCGAGGGTGCGCAGCAGCCGCAGAGCCGTGCTTGGGGACAAGTCGGCGGCGCGGGCCGCCTCCGCCAGGGTCGCGGCCCCGGCGTCGCAGACGCAGCCGAGCAGCGACAGCGCCCGGTCCACAGTGCGCGTGGAGGATTCGGCCATATTCCAACCCCTTTCCGCCTTCAGACGTTAGGCGGGGCCTGTTACGGCCGAAGGCAGGCGCCGTTTCCGCGACGTAAAACGCTCGTTTCAGCCGATGGCAAGCGGCGGCCGCGGGCGGGCGGGGCTACTTGAACAGGTCGGGGGCGGTCAGTTCGGAGGGCAGGGGGTAGGGGTTGAACACGCAGCCGTTCAGGCCCTTCGACTGCTGCATCATCAAGGGGGCGATCTCGCCGACGCCCGGACAACTGGAATGATTGTGGTGGCCCAGCCAATGGCCGACTTCGTGGTTGACCACCATCATGCGATAGTCCTCGAGCGGAACGTGGTCCATCACGCCGGCCGGGGCCGACTCCAGCCAGCGCGTCTGGTTGATTATGATGTTGCGGCCAATCGAACAGGACAGACCGGTCGAGCAAATACTCGAGAAGCTCGGCACCTGCGAATCCTCGACCAGCCAGATGGTGATCAAGCCGTCGGCGGCGACCTGTTTGAACTCCACGCCGGCGGCCGGCCAACCCTTCGGGTCGGCCAGGAACTTCGCCACTCGCGCGGCGAAATCGTCGAGATCGGCGACCACGGCGCCGCGCGAGGCGATTTCGTAGGCGACTGTCGCCCTGACCGGCACCGGCGGCGAAGGGCGGGTCGGCGACGCGGCGGCCGGCGACGGCGACGGGCTGGGCGGGCTGGGCGGGCTCGAAGGCGACGGCGACGGCGAAGACGACGCGCCCGCGCCCGGCTCGCGCTCCAGCGGTTGGGTCAGCGACCCGGCGCCAAGCCCGTCGGCGTCGTCGGCGGCATCGGCGTCATCGGCGCCGGCGGACGGGCCGGCGGCATCGGCGGAACCGGGCGACTGCCCGGCGGCGGACCGCAAGCCGTCCACCCACCGCCCGCCGGACGGCCCCCAAACCATCGCGGCGCCCCAAACCACCGCCACCACCGCCAAACCGGCCAAGACGCCGAGCACGGCCGAGCGCCGAACGGCGTCGACCGGGCGGACGGCCCGGCGCCGCCCCCGCCGCGCCGACCGTTTGACCATTCCGCCCCGTCTCGTGGTCACTTAGTCAAGATAATCGCGCAACACCTGCGACCGCGAGGGATGCCGCAGTTTTGACATGGTCTTGGACTCGATCTGCCGAATCCGCTCGCGCGTCACGCCGTAGACCTTGCCGATCTCGTCGAGGGTCTTCGGCTGGCCGTCGGTCAGCCCAAACCGCATCGAGACGACGCCCGCCTCGCGTTCCGAAAGCGTGTCCAAGACCGCGTGCAACTGCTCCTGTAACAAGGTGAAGCTGACGGCCTCGGCCGGCACCACCGCCTCCGAGTCCTCGATCAAGTCGCCGAACTCGCTGTCGCCGTCCTCGCCCAGCGGAGTGTGCAAAGAAATCGGCTCGCGGCCGTATTTCTGCACTTCGGCGACCTTTTCCGGGGTCATGTCCAACTCTTTGCCGAGTTCCTCCGGCGTCGGCTCGCGCCCGAGGTCTTGTAGTAACTGGCGCTGGACGCGGGCCAGTTTGTTGATGACCTCGACCATGTGGACCGGAATGCGGATAGTTCGGGCCTGGTCGGCCATCGCCCGGGTGATGGCCTGGCGAATCCACCAGGTCGCATAGGTCGAGAACTTGAAACCCTTGGTGTAGTCGAACTTTTCGACGGCCCGGATCAACCCCAGGTTGCCCTCCTGGATCAAGTCCAAGAACAGCATTCCCCGGCCGGTGTAGCGCTTGGCCAGGGACACCACCAGGCGCAGGTTCGCCTCCAGCAGGTGGTTCTTGGCCCGCCTGCCGTCATTGGCCAGCCATTCCAACTCGCGGCGCAGCCTGGGGTCCAGCCCCGACTCGGTCGCCAGTTTCTCCTCCGCGAACAGGCCCGCTTCGATGCGCTTGGCCAACTCGACTTCTTGTTCGGCGTTCAGCAGGGCGACTTTGCCGATTTGTTTGAGATAGTCCTTGACCGGGTCGGCGGTCGCCCCGGCGACCTGGACCTGGACGGCCGGGGCGTCGTCTTCGTCCGAGTCCGAGAACACGAATCCGGTGTCGTCCTCGTCCTCGCCTTCGCCCGCCAGCGTCTCCTCCGACGCGTCGGCCGGCGGCCCCTCCAGCGGCAGGTTGGGTTCGTCCTCGGCCTCGGGCAGGTCGCCCTGGGGCGGGTCGCCCTCGGCGGGCGCGGCGTCGGCCGCCGCCGCTTTGGCCCCGCCCCCGGCCCCCGTGGCCCCAGTCGTCGCCGCCCCAGCCTTCGCGGGTCCCGTCGCCCCGGCCCCGGCCTTCGCCCCGGTTCCAGCTTCCCCGGCCCCAGCCTTCCCGGCCCCAGTCTTGGCGGTTCCGGCCTTCGCGGTCCCCGTCGCCCCGGCCCCAGCCTTCGCGGTTCCGGCCTTCGCGGTTCCCGTCGCCCCGGCCCCGGCCTTCGCCGTTCCCGTCGCCCCGGCGTCAGCCGTCGCGTTCCCTGTCGTCGCCCGGGCCCGGCGTTGGCTTCGCCGCCCGCCCGTGCCCGATGCCGCCGCAGCCGTTTCGCCCGCCGCCTCGGCCGTGATCGCCTCAGCCGTCGCCGTCTTGGCGGTCGCCCGCGTTCGCGCCCCCGGCAGACGGCTCGGCGGATTCCCCGCCGTCTCACCGGAAGGCGTGGCCGCCCCCGATCCGTCAGCTTCCGGCGCCGCCGCGTCCGCGCCCGCCGACCCCTGGCCGACCGCCGCTTTGGCAGCGGCCTTCTTCACCGTCCCCGTTCTTGCCGGCCCGGCCTCAAACTCGCCCTGAGCCCTCTTCGCATCAGCCGCGGCGACCGTCCCCCTGGCAATCGCCGCCTTGGCCGCCGTCGCGCCCGCCCGCTTAGCGGCGGTCGCTTTGGCGACCGGCGCGCCGGCCGGCGCGGCATCGGCTCCGCCCACCGTCCCGGCCTGCGACTTCGCGGCCGAGGCCGCCGCCACTTTGGCCGCCCCCTTGGCGACCGGTGGTTTGGTGGGCGCGGCCTCGGCCGTAGCTCCGCCCACAGTCTTGCGCGAGGCGCGAGCTGTCGCTCGCGCCGAATCGGTTGGTTGGGCGGCTTCAGCCGATGCTGATGTAGCTCTCGCCACGTAACCACTCCTTATCGTCATAAACCCAGCCGGACAAGACCGGCTCCATGTTGTAGCAACACCGCAGCCGGCCCCTGCGTCGTCGATAGGAGGCGTCGACAGCCTTAGGAGAATTGAAC